>CALMWM010000034.1 GCA_937873435.1 uncultured Gallionellaceae bacterium | reverse complement strand
GTCCAGCAGGCATACCAGGAAAAACTAAACCGGATTGCCGGGCCACCCGCTCCTGCTGCAGACCCGCAAGGCTCTGCTAACCAGGAGAACCAGGTGGTCGCGGAATCGATTCAAATCAGTGATGCGAACCAGGATCCACAGGACCACCAGGAGGCCGATGAAGAGCTTGAGCCTGCGGTCGCCGATCCGCCAGCCTGAAAAACCATAACATCGCGGTCACGGTGAGCGGGCCGGAAAATAGCGAAATCCGTGGTCACCAGAACGAATTTTCGCAAATGTTGCTGAATCTGGTCGGCAATGCCAAGGACGCCCTGGAAGAGCACAAGCCGGAACAACCGGAAATCGCTATCGAAACGGCTTGCGACGGAGATC
Source organism: uncultured Gallionellaceae bacterium (assembly GCA_937873435.1). Taxonomy (GTDB): domain Bacteria; phylum Pseudomonadota; class Gammaproteobacteria; order Burkholderiales; family Sulfuricellaceae; genus JAGXQV01. The sequence goes on along the minus strand of CALMWM010000034.1, from coordinate 5,446 downwards.
ATGCCATCATCACGGTACGCGACAATGCCGGCGGCGTGCCGCCCGAAATCGCCGAGAAAATTTTCGACCCCTATTTCACCACCAAGGAAAAAGGCACCGGGATCGGGCTGTACATGACCAAAACCATCCTCGAAAAACACATGCGTGGCAGTATTGCCTTCCGCAACGGCGAGCGGGGTGCGGAATTCACCGTCACGCTTCCGCTCGACAACACATCCGAGGATAACGGAGTCGGATCATGGCCATAGCAGCGAAAGTAGGCGCGCACTGGCGGCGGGCATCCTGGAGAAACGCGTTGCGGCGGCTGGCGATGGCGGCGCTATGCGTCGGCGCTACGCTCCAGGCCGCGGCAGCCGATACCCCGCTACCCCGGATAGTCTTGAGCGTACCCGGCCCGCATAATCTTTCCTACTTGCCGGTCGATCTTATCGCCAAAATCGGTGCCGACCGGGAGGAAGGCATCGAACTGCAACTGCTGCACACCGGCGGCGGCTCGGTCGCGCTGCACAACCTGACCAGCCGCAATGCCGATTTCGCCGTGGCGGGCTTGCCTGCCATCATGTCGCAACGCGTTAACGGCGGCAATGCGATAGGCATCCTGGCTGTCGACGATGCGGCGATCTTCGTCCTGATGATCCGCAGCGGGCTGAAAAACCAGGTAAAGCGCTTTGCCGACCTGAAGGGCAAGATCATCGGCGTCAGCACCAGCTCCCTGTCGAGCACGACTACCTCGCACCAACTACTCGAAATTCTGCTCCAGACGGATGGCCTCGACCCGCGCCAGGTGCGCATCCTGCCGGCCGGCCTGAACTGGCCGGAACAGTCGGCGCTGATCGATAGCGGCATAGCGGATGCTGTCATGGGTACCGAACCCTTCGCCTCGCGCCTGCGGGCGGAAAACAAGGTGTATTTCCTGGCGAATCTCGCCGATCCCGTCACCGTAGCACGGGTACCCGGCGCCGGCTTTCTCCATGCCACGCTGGCGACGCGTGCCGACCTGATAGCCGGCGACCCGCAAAAAGTGGAAAAAATGGTCAGGATCATGCGCCGCACCTTGCAATGGATAGACGCCCATACGCCCGAGGAACTGGTGGAAAAACTGGATATCCGCGACAAAACCGAGAAGGCAGCGCTGCTCCAATGCCTGAAAAAATACCAGCGGCTGTATAGCAAGGACGGGCGCTTTTCCGGCAGGCAACTGCGTGAAACCGAGCGCTTCTTCCGCGCGACCGCCGCAGGCAGCCCCGCAGCGCAATCTCTGAAGGCCGAAAGCGTGGTTACCGACAAATGGGCGGGCAGGAGCGAGTAATGGACACGCTCAAGCGAAACACGCATTCCCTGCTGCGGCAGGCCGCGATTCGCTTGGCGCTATCGCTGGCTGTCGCCATTCTGGCCACCGTTACGCTGACCGTCTGGCTCTACAAAACAGCCGAAGACAAGGCGATCGCCCACGAAATGGAGTCGACCCGCGTCTTCTATCAAAACAAACTGGTGGAATGGGAGGAAGCCTGGGAAATGACCGCGTTGCGCTACAAGGCGCGTCTGGAAGTCTCCGGCTATCTCGAAGATCGCGAAAATCGCTGGACCAAACTCTACGGATACCTGACCGCTCAGGGGGAAGGCCAGATATTCTCCCCGATTCTGATTACTACCGCGGATGGGCGGGTGATATTCCGCTACGGAACGGATGCGCAGAATTTGCCGGATACCCTGCGCCATAGCGGCCACGCAAGCTGGTTCTACCAGCCCGAATCCGGCTCGCTTTTCCGCGCCTATTTCCAGCCGCTCTGGCTAGGCGAACTGGGTATGGGCAAACTGGTGCTGCTGCGCAAAATCGATAATGCCCTGCTTTTCCAGAATGCCTACCCCCATTCCACATTAGCGTTGACGTGGCACGGCAAGCAGGTGGCCGGCAGCGCCGAAACCGTTGCGGAGGCCGGGCGGGTCTACCGGATCGGCCTACCCTGGCCGGGGGACAAAGACCAGACGCCGGAACTGATCATCCGCCATATCAGCCACCCGATCGTTTCCTCGACGGCAATCGCCGCTGCCAGCCTGCTGGTGCTGGCGGGATTTTCCCTGCTGTTGTGGGGGATTCAAGGGCGCTGGATGCTGAACCTGACCCGCCGCATCGTCGCACTCGGCCAGGCCTCCCGAGAATTTGCCAAGGGGCATCGGCTTTCCCCACGCCTGGAATCCCTTTTGGCTAGTGCCCGCAACAGCCACAAAGATGAAATCAGCGAGGTCGCATACTACCTTGGGAATCTGGCCGATAGCGCGGTGCAGCGCGAGGTTGCGCTGCGCGATAGCGAAAGCCGTATCCGCGAGATCGCCGACTCGGTGGCGGACGGCGTGATCGAACTCGATCCGAAGGGTATCGTCGCCTTCGCCAATCAGCGGGCGGAACATTTCCTCGGCTGGGAGGCGGGGGAGTTGCTGGGCAAGGATGCCCACAAAACTTTTCATTACCTGGCACCGGACGGCTCTACCCTGCCTGTCAACCGCTGCATCGTCCTCCAGGCTATCAGGGAGGGTGTAGCCTTTCACTCCGATCTGGATTATTTCGTGCGCCGGGATAAGCGCCGTTTCCCGGTTTCCTTTACCGCCACCCCGGTTATCCGTGAGGGAACGGTCAAGGGCGCGGTGATTACCTTCCGCGATATCAGCGAACAGCAGCAGGCCGAACTCGCTTTGCAGGAAAGCGAGGAACGTTTCCGCATCATCGCCGACCACACTTCGACCTGGGAAAACCGGGTCGATCCCGAAGGCCACCTGCAATGGGTCAATTTGATGGCGCAGCATATGACCGGCTACTCCCCGCAAGAACTCTATGCGATGGAGCACTTCCCCGTGCCAATTATTCACCCGGACGACCGCGAAACGGCCCTTAAGCATTTCGCCGAATCCGTGGCCGGCCAGGAACACGATCCGCTGGAATGCCGCATCGTGCGCAAGGACGGCAGCTATTTTTACGCCAGCGTTTCCACCCAGGCGATTTATGCCCCCGACGGACGTTTCCTCGGCCATCTGGGGAGTGTGCACGACGTTTCGGTACAAAAAGCCCTGCAACAACAACTGCGCGACGCCCTGCTGCAACTGCAAACCATCCTCGACAATGCCCAGGTCGGTATTGCCTACCTCGAACAACGCCGCTTCATCTGGGTCAACCGCCGCATGGAAGAGATGTTCGGCTACACGCGAAACGAGTTCTGCGGCCAATCGACCGAGTTGTATTACCCCTCCCGTGAAGATTACGAGCAAATCGGAAACGAAGCCTATCCGCTGTTGGCGCAGGGCCAGCCCTACGAAACCGAACGCCTGATGAAACACTGCAACGGCCAGACCTTCTGGGCGCATCTGCGCGGCATGGCAGTCGACCCGCAGGACATGGCGCAAGGATCGATCTGGATTTTGCTCGACATAGACGCCCGCAAGACCAGCGAACAGGCGTTGATTGCGCTCAACACCAACCTGGCGCAACAGGTTGCCAGCGAAACCGCCAAGAACCTGGAAAAGGAGCGCCTGCTGGTGCAGCAAGCGCGCCATGCCGCGATGGGCGAGATGATCGGCAACATCGCCCACCAGTGGCGCCAGCCCTTGAGCGTGTTGGGCCTGATCCTGCAAAACATTGCGATGGATTTCGAGGATAACCAGCTCAACACCGCAGACCTGAAACATTACGTTGACGACGCGATGAAATCGATCCAGCAGATGTCCGCTACCATCGACGATTTCCGCGATTTCTTCCGTCCCAACCGGATCAAGGAATGCTACAAGATCGGACAGGCCGTGGAAGAATCCCTGAAACTGGTGAGCGCCAGCCTCAAGAACAACGAAATCGAGGTCCTGGTCAAAGGGCCGGACGACCTCGAAATATGCGGCTATCCCAACGAGTTCGCGCAGGTATTGATGAATTTGATCGGCAACGCCAAGGATGCCCTGGTGAAAACCCAACCTGCCCGGCCCCGCATCGAAATCGAGACACGCGGCAATATTGAAAACCGAACGCTGGCGATCACGGTGCGGGACAACGCCGGCGGCATCCCGAACCCGGTCGCGGAAAAAATCTTCGATCCTTATTTCACCACCAAGGACAAAGGCACCGGCATCGGACTATACATCACCAAAACCATCGTCGAACAGCACATGGGCGGTACAATATCGTTCCGTAACAGGGGCGAAGGCGCCGAGTTCACGATTACCTTGCCGCTCGCCGAATCCCAGAAAGCCCCACAGGAGGCACCATGAGTCTAGCAACCCCGGAAGAGCTGAAGCAGCTTACCGTCCTGTATGCGGAAGACGACGAGAATATCCGCAAGGAAGTCGCCCATTTTCTCGAACATCGGGTAGGCAAGCTGATACTCGCCGCCAACGGCGAAGAAGCGCTGGCCGCCTTCACCGCGCAACGGCCGGACATCGTAATCAGCGACATCCAGATGCCGGTGATGGACGGGCTGGCGCTGGCTGCTGCCGTCAAGGAACACAACAGCGCCACCCCGGTGATTTTCACCACCGCCTTCAACGACGTCAAATACCTGCATCAAGCCATTTCCCTGGGAGTGGACGGTTATGCGCTGAAGCCGATCGACCTCAAACAACTGCTGGCTACCGTCGCCAAGGTTGTCGCACTGTTGCTTAAAACCCGCGAGCTCTCCGTCAGCAAGGCGCAGCTCGAAGCCTACCACCAGGCCGCCGAGGAAGAACGCCACCTGGTCGCGGAGCTGATGGAACGCATGATGCGTCCGGAAAACCTGCACGACCCCCAGCTGAAATATTGGTTGCAACCAACCGACGTGGTCAGCGGCGACTTGATCGCGATGAGCCGCTCGCGTAACGACAAGCTTTACCTGATGCTCGCCGATTCCACCGGCCACGGCTTGCCCGCCGCCCTCAACCTGCTGCCGGTGAACCATATTTTTTACAGCATGGTGAGCAAGAACCTGCCGCTTTCCCTGATGGTGGAGGAGATGAACTGGGCGGTAAAGGAACAGTCGCCTGCGGAACGTTACGTGGCGGCCATGATCGCCTGCATCGACGGCCACAACCGGGTGGTGGAAATCTGGAACGGCGGCATCCCGTCAGCCTTTTTCATCGGCGCCGATGGCGAAATCCTGCACAGCTTCGATTCGGTGAATTTGCCCCTGGGCATCCTCGACCGCACCTTCACCGCCCAAACCGAGATTTACCAGTGGAACGCTCCCGGCCAACTGGTGGTGTATTCCGACGGTTTTTCGGAAGCGGAAAACCTTACCGGAGAGCCGTTCGGATTGGGGCGTATCAAGCAGGAACTCAAACAGGCGGCAGCGCCCGACCGCTTCACTGCCTTGACCGACGCGATCAAAGCCCACCTCGACGGACGCCGCGCCTTCGACGACATGACGCTGATGCTGGTGGCGTGCGGCTGAGAACATCCGCGGATCTCTTCAGCGCATCCTTGATCGGCTCG
>CALMWM010000033.1 GCA_937873435.1 uncultured Gallionellaceae bacterium | reverse complement strand
GGGTCAACGCATCGCGCATCGCCGCGTAATCGTCGCCCGGGGTGATGCCGCTGATGATGTAGCGGCGGTATTCGCCGTTACGCATCGCGCATTGATCGTAGACCACGCACGAAGCCACCGTCGCCTCGCCCATGGTATGGCTGATATCGAAGCACTCGATGCGTTTGACGCTATCCGGCAAATCCAGTGCATCCTGCAAGGCGGCCAGGCGTGCTTCCTGAGTGGCCTGCTGGGACAGACGCTGTTCGGCAGCCAGGCGGGCATTCGCCAAGGCCATCCTGAGCCACACCCGCCGCTCTCCAGCCGGATTGCTATTGATCTGCACCTTGCGCTGGGCCTGTTCGCTCAACAAGGCTTCCAGCACCCCCTCGTCGAATTTCTCGCCCTCTTGCCCGTTGGGATAAATCACGATCTGCGGCGGCACCGGACGGCCCAGATAATGTTGATGCAGAAAGGCTTCCAGCGCGGTTTGCGAGTCACAGCCCTCGCCGTTCTTGGGGAAAAAGCTCTTGTCGCCCAAATGCCGACCGCCGCGCACCATCACCAGGTTAACGCACAGCACCCCGCCGACTTCGGCACACCCCACCACGTCGGCATCGGTAGCGTTTTCCGAGCTGACGAACTGCTTTTCCTGAACCTTGCGCAGTGCGCTAATCTGGTCGCGCAGCAGCGCCGCGCGCTCGTAGTGCTGCGCCTCGGCTGCCGCGTGCATGTTGTCGCTCAAATCCTGCAACACCTGTTGTTGCTTGCCATCGAGGAACAGCCCCGCCCGGAGGGTATCGCTACGGTACGCCGCCTCGTCGATCAAGCCGACGCAGGGTGCGGTACAGCGCTTGATCTGATGCAGCAGACATGGCCGGGTACGATTATTGAACACGCTATCCTCGCAGGTACGCAAGCGGAAGACCTTTTGCAGTAGCTGGATGCTCTCGCGCACCGGGGCAGACGCCGGGAAAGGACCGAAATACTGGTTTTTCTTATCGAGTGCGCCGCGATAGAACCCCAGGCGGGGAAAGCGATGACCGCTAAGCATCACATAAGGATAGGATTTATCGTCGCGAAACAATACATTGTAACGCGGCGCCAAGGCCTTGATGAGATTGTTCTCGAGCAACAGCGCTTCGTTCTCGGTACGCGTGACCGTGGTTTCGACTCGCGCGATCTGCGACACCATCAGCGCGGTACGCGGCATCAGCCCGGTTTTGCGGAAATAGGAGGAAACCCGCTTCTTCAGGTCGCGCGCCTTGCCGACATAAATCACCTCGCCCGCTGTGTTCACCATGCGGTAAACACCGGGCAGATGGGTCAGGGAGGCGAGGAAGGGCTTGGCGTCGAACAATTGGCTTCGCCGGCCTTTAATCTTCGTCGAGCAATTTGCCGCCGAACGCCCAGTTTTCAAACGGGGATTCGTCGAAAGAGATCACCGTATAGGAGCGCGGCTTGAGCGCGACACGCTCCAGCGTTTCGGTGATTTCCTCGGCGATCTGCTTCTTTTGTTCGCGTGTCAGTTCGCCGGCAACACGGATATTCACATAGGGCATGAAGATTTCTCCTGATCCAGATCGGCGCGTATCCGCGCAAAAACCGCCTCGAACATCTCCGTCGTCAGGCGCTTGGTCTGGGTATTATAGCGGCTGCAATGATAGCTGTCGTACAGCGCCAGCCCGCCGGGCAAGGAGTGAAATACTCCGTGGCCGAAAGGAAAATCCTTCAATTTCAGATTCAGCGCGCGCACCACTGCGGCGTGAGCAATATTGCCCAGCGCCAGAATAGCCGTACCGGCAGGCAACGCACCGATCTCGGTGCGCAGGAAATCGTTGCACAGCTTGATTTCCGCAGGTTCCGGCTTGTTTTGCGGCGGCAGGCATTTCACCGCGTTGGTAATCCGGCAGCCGGTCAGTTCCAGCCCGTCGTCCGCCGCCAGCGAAACCGGCCGGCTGGCAAAACCGAAGCGGTGCAAAGTCCGATACAGCAGGATACCCGCGTGATCGCCGGTAAACGGCCGGCCGCTGCGATTCGCCCCATGCATACCGGGCGCCAGCCCGACGATCAGCAGGCGCGGATTATCGTCGCCGAACGGCACCACCGGCTTGGCATGGTAGGTGGGATAGTCGCGCCGCACCTCGTCGAGAAAACCGGCCAACCGAGGGCAGCGCCGGCAGCCGGTGGAAAAATTTTCGGTTTCGTTCATTTCCTTGATTTACCCCGCTTGTATTGTCCGTCGAAAAGATTAGTATTAAGAATATGTTTAACCCCGACCCCTTGCAAGACCGCTTCGGCAGACAGGTCGAGTACCTGCGACTGTCGGTGACCGACCGTTGCGATCTGCGCTGCACCTACTGCATCCCCGAAGGCTTCCACGGCTTCGAGGAGCCGTCGCACTGGCTCAGCCACGACGAACTGGTACGGGTGGTCGGCGCCTTTACCAGCCTGGGCGTCAGCAAGGTGCGCCTGACCGGCGGGGAGCCGCTGCTGCGGCGCGACATCAGCCAGTTGACGCAACGCCTGGGTGCACTCCCGGGCATCCGCGACCTGTCCCTCAGCACCAACGCCACCCGGCTGGCGCAACACGCGCCGGCACTGCGCCGAGCCGGCATCGAACGCCTCAACGTCAGCCTCGACACCCTCAAGCCGGAACGCTTCGCTGCTATCGCCCGGCGCGATTGCCTGGACCAGGTGATCGACGGTCTGATGGCCGCCAAGGCAGAGGGCTTTGCCCCGATCAAGATCAACATGGTGGTGATGGCCGGCATCAACGACGACGAGATCGACGACATGGTCGCATTCTGCCTGGCACACGGCTTCATCCTGCGTATGATCGAAACCATGCCGATGGGCGAAACCGGGCGCAACAGCCAATACCTCGACCTGCAACCGGTCAAGCAACGCCTGCAACAGCGCTTCGGGCTGGTGGACGGCGTATTGCCGGGCGGCGGGCCCGCGCGCTACCTGCAATCTCCCGACGGCGCGTTCAGCGTCGGCTTCATCACCCCGCTGTCGCAGCACTTCTGCGACACCTGCAACCGCGTGCGCCTGTCGGTGGACGGCACGCTGTACCTGTGTCTGGGACAGGATGAAAAGCTCGAACTGCGCCCGCTGCTGCGCGCCGGCATTTCCGACGCCGAGCTGGAACAGGCAATCCGCGCGGCAATCGAACTCAAGCCGCAACGCCACGAATTCCGCGAAAATCCCGGCAAGATCGTACGGGTGATGTCCTTGACCGGCGGTTGAAACCTCAACCTTGCTGCAAATACAACAGCTCCACTTTCTTGCGCGCCCACGGCGTTCTGCGTAAAAACTTCAAGCTGGATTTGATGCTGGGGTCGTGGCTAAAACAACGTATCGGCACGGCGGCGGCCATGGCTTCCCAACCGATGCTCTCAGAGAGTTGGGTGACGATGGTTTCCAATGTGATGCCATCCAGGCTGGGCTTAATGTCAGTCATTTTTCCGTGTGTTGTTCAGGTATCGCCACAAAACGAATTTTACCTCGTACCAGAGTTTGATGCGGACGTTTACAATAACATCCCTTCCTTCAGCATCGACTTCTTATGACAGAACCCGTTCGCCTCTCCAAACGACTCGCCGAATTGATCCCCTGCTCGCGCCGCGAGGCCGAGTTGTATATCGCCGGCGGCTGGGTCTCGGTCGACGGGCAAGTGGTGGAAGAACCGCAGTTCAGGGTATTGCAGCAAAAAATCGAACTCCACCCCCAAGCCAGTCTCGCGCCGCTTGAAGCGGCGACCATTCTGCTGCACCAGCCGGCTGGCCTCGATGCCGATGCCGCGCTGCATCTGATCTGCGCAGACACGCGAACTGCCGACGGTCATTCCAGCATCCGCACCCTCAAACAGCACTTTGCCCGGCTGACGCCGACCGCCCCGCTGGAGCAGAATGCCAGCGGCCTGCTGGTGTTTACCCAGGACTGGCGGGTAGCGCGCAAACTGCTCGACGACGCCGCCACCATTGAGCAGGAATACATCGTCGATGTCACTGGCGAACTGGCTCCCAACGGCCTCAAGCGACTCAACCACGGCCTGAGTTTCAACGGGCGCTTGCTGCCCCCGATCAAGGCCAGCTGGCAAAACGAAACCCGCTTGCGCTTTGCCCTGAAGAATGCCCAACCCGGACAGATCGCCCATATGTGCCAAAGCGTCGGGCTTGAAGTGCTGGGCATGAAGCGGATACGCCTCGGACGAGTGGCAATGGCGAAACTGCCGGTGGGCCAATGGCGTTATTTGACGCCATATGAACGATTTTAAGTAAAAACAGTTGTTAGTTTTGGGTGATTAGTGTTGAGTTGTGGAATGCGCTGCGCGCCTGATTTCAGCACCGACGCGCTTTGTGCGGCGACACCAACTAAGCACTCAGCACTAAGCACTCAGCACTAAGCACTCAACACTGCTTTTCTTCCCGCCATGCGCTCGGCGCCCAGCAACCCCACCTGTGGGTTAAGCACCACCTGCACGGGGATAGTTGCTAGCAAACCGGCAAAGCGCCCCTTGGCGAGAAAGGCGCGCAGAAAGCCGCCGGTCTGCATCCGCTCGGCAATTTTCGGCGCAATACCGCCGGCCACGTACAAGCCGCCAGTCGCCAGAATCTTCAAGGCCAGATTGCCCGCCTCCGCGCCGTAAGCGGCGACGAACAAGTCCAGCGCGGCACCAGCCAAAGCATCGCCGTGCTGCAAGGCATATTCGGAAATCGCGGCGGAAGGATCGCCGCTTTGCAGCGCCGCCGCCAGTTGCGGCGATTCGGGCAACTCGCCGCGCTCGCGTAAAAACCCATAAATATCCGCCAGGCCGGGGCCGGACACCACGCGCTCCCAGGAAACATGGCCGTAGCGTGGCGCCAGCCAGCGCCATAGCTCGGCCTGGATTTCGTCGGCGGGGGCGAAATCGGCGTGGCTGCCTTCCGACGGTAGCGCTTGGTAATGCTCGCCCTGCCACACCAGATAGCCCTCACCCAACCCGGTTCCCGCCCCGATCACCGCACGCGGCCCCTGCGGCTGCGGCTGTCCGGCCTGCAAAGTCAACAAATCGGCGGCGGCGAGCGCCTCGATGCCGTAAGCCACCGCCTGGAAATCGTTGATCAGCGACACATGTGGAATCGCAAAGCGCGTGGCAATCTCGCCGGCGTCGATGCGCCACGGCAGATTGGTGATTTGCGCAGTGGCGCCGCGCACCGGCCCGGCGACGCCGAAACAGGCAGCCGTCGGCACGCTGTCGCCGAGAAAATCGGCGATCATCGGGATCAAGCCGTCGAATGCCGCGCTGTCGTAACGCTGCTCACGCAGCACCTCGCCGCCGCAAGACAGGCGCAACCAGGTTTTGGTACCGCCAAGATCGCCGGCAAGGAGGGTTTTTGGTGGGGCCATCTTCATCTATCCGTTCATTGGTTTCATGGGATTATAATGCCCTATCGTCACTCTCCCTACTCGCCATGCACCAGACCATCGACCGGATTGTCGCCCAGATCGGCCAGATCATCCTCGGCAAGGAACCGCAGATCCGCCTCGCCCTCGCCTGCCTGCTGGCACGCGGCCACCTGCTGATCGAGGACATGCCGGGGGTCGGCAAAACCACGCTGGCGCATGTGCTGGCGCAAAGCCTGGGCTTGAATTTCAACCGCATCCAGTTCACCAGCGATTTGCTGCCAGCGGACATCCTCGGCATCTCGGTTTTCGATCGCGCCAGCGGCGCCTTCAAATTCCATCCCGGCCCGATTTTCGCGCAATTGATCCTGGCCGACGAAATCAACCGCGCCACCCCGAAAACCCAGAGCGCGCTGCTGGAAGCGATGGAAGAGCGCCAGGTCACGCTGGAAGGTGAAACCCGTGCGCTGCCGGAACCTTTTTTCGTAATCGCCACCCAAAATCCCGCCTACCAGATCGGCACCTTCCCGCTGCCGGAATCGCAGCTCGACCGCTTCCTGATGCGCATCGCCTTGGGCTATCCCGAGCCGCTGGCGGAACGCGCGCTGCTGCAAGGCAGCGACCGCCGCGAGATGATCGCGCACCTCAAGCCGTGCCTCGCCCCGGGCGAACTCGCCGCGATGCAAGCACAGGTCGCCGCGTTACACGCTTCCGACG
>CALMWM010000032.1 GCA_937873435.1 uncultured Gallionellaceae bacterium | reverse complement strand
GCCCGGCGACGCGCTGGGCAAGGCGTGGTTCGCCAAGCACGGCATGGATGAGTTGGTCAACGACGTGATCAGCCGCTGCCCGACCAAGGCGTTGTCCCTGAAAGACACTGCAAAGGTTTCCAAGGCTGAAGGCATCTCCAGTGTTGCGCTGAACGACAGCCAATCCCTGGAAATCAGCAACCACGACTGCGTGCGCTGTATGCACTGCGTTAACGTGATGACCGGCGCCCTGGCTCCGGGCAAGGACAAGGGCGCAACCATCTTGATCGGTGGTAAGAGCGTGTTGAAGATCGGCGCGACCATGGGTACCGTAGTGGTGCCGTTCCTGAAGCTGGAATCCGACGAAGATTACGACCGCCTTGTTGAAATCGCTCAGAACACCATCGACTTCTTTGCCGAAAATGCACTGGAGCACGAGCGTACCGGCGAAATGATCGATCGTATCGGTCTGGTCAACTTCCTCGAGGGTATCGGTCTCGACATCGACCCGAGCATGGTGCTGCATCCGCGTGCCAATCCTTATGTCCGCATGGATGGTTGGGATGAGGAAGTGGAGAAGGCCAACGAGCGCAAAGCGAAGGCGGCTTGATAACGCAGCCCGGCGCTGTTTTATCGCTAGGCAAAGAACGAACTACTAGTTTGGAGAGAAACAATGAGTGAAATGCGTGATCCGATTGAGAGTGGTGTGCCAGACCATGTGCAGTACCTGCACCCGCTGATGAAGAAAAACTATGGCAGTTGGAAGCGTCATGACCGTCCGCGGCCTGGCGTATTGCACCACGTGGCGAACAGCGGCGACGAAATCTGGACGGTGCGTGCTGGTACCCAGCGTCAAATGGACGTCTACACCGTGCGTACATTGTGCGATATCGCTGACAAGTTCGCTGAAGGTCATGTGCGCTTCACAACTCGCAGCAATATCGAATTCATGGTGTCGGCCGAATCGAAAGTCGCTCCGCTGATCGAAGCGTTGGGCAAGGCTGGTTTCCCGGTCGGCGGCACAGGCAATTCCGTGTCCATGATTTCGCACACCCAGGGATGGTTGCATTGCGACATCCCCGGTACCGATGCTTCCGGTGTAGTTAAGGCGCTGATGGACGAGCTGCACAGCGAATTCATCAAGGAAGAGATGCCTAACCGCGTCAAGCTGTCTACCTCCTGCTGCGAAATCAACTGCGGCGGCCAAGCTGACATCGCTATCGTGGTTCAACATACCAAGCCGCCGAAGATCAATCACGATCTGGTTGCCAACGTGTGTGAACGTCCCACGGTTGTTGCCCGTTGCCCGGTTGCGGCAATCCGTCCCGCTCTGGTGAACGGCAAGCCTTCTCTGGAAGTTGACGAAGCCAAGTGCATTTGCTGCGGCGCTTGCTTCCCGCCCTGCCCGCCGATGCAGATTAACGATCCCGAGCACTCCAAGATCGCTATCTGGGTGGGTGGCAAGAACTCCAACGCCCGTATCCGCCCGACTTTCCACAAGCTGGTTATGTCCGGTCTGCCCAACAATGCCCCGCGTTGGCCTGAAGTGGCGGCAGTGGTGAAGAATATTCTCAAGGTCTACAAGGAGGATGCCCGCTCCTGGGAGCGTCTGTCCGACTGGGTCGAGCGTATCGGTTGGCCGCAATTCTTCGAAAAGACCGGCTTGCCGTTCACCAAGTTCCACATCGACGATTGGCGCGGTTCGCGTGCGACGCTTAACGCATCCACGCACATCCGCTTCTGATCGCTACATGGGCATCCTGCCGCTCGGGCGGCAGGGAAGTGACTAACTGACATAGCTAACAGGATATTCAGGGATGAAATTCGGAATTATGGTGAATGAAGGCCCCTACAATCATCAGTCCGCTGACTCGGCATATCAATTTGCCAAGGCTGCGATTGAAAAAGGGCACGAGATCCATCGCGTATTTTTTTACCACGATGGTGTTAACAATGCGACCAAGCTGACCGAGCCGCCGCAGGATGATCGTCACATCGTTAACCGCTGGAGCAAGCTGGCGGAAGAGCATGGCGTCGATCTGGTGGTTTGTGTTGCCGCTGGCCTGCGCCGCGGCATCGTTGACGAGAATCTGGCAGCGGGCTTCCGCATTTCCGGCTTGGGCCAGTTGGTCGAGTCGGGTATTCAGGCTGATCGCATGGTAGTGTTCGGCGATTGATTTTAGGAGAAGTCATGACTGAAAGCACGGGTGGTATCGATATGGACGAAGATTCTTCAGGTACCGTAAAGAAGTTTGCGTTTATTAACCGCAAGGCGCCATACGGCACGGTTTATGCGTTGGAATCGCTGGAAGTGGTGCTGATTAGCGCCGCCTTTGATCAGGATGTCAGTCTGATGTTCATCGATGATGGTGTATATCAGATCAAAAAAGGCCAGGGTACCAAGGGTATCGGCATGAAGAACTTCTCGCCGACCTATCGCGCACTGGAAGGCTACGACATCGAAAAGCTTTACGTCGAAAAAGAGTCGCTCGAAGAGCGCGGCTTGACCGAAGCGGATCTGCTGGTTGACGTGGAAGTGTTGAGCCGCGCCGACATGGCAGCCTTGATGGAAGAGCAAGACGTTATTTTAAGTTTCTGATTGGGGACGCATTATGTTGCATATCGTGAACAAATCGCCGTTGGAAAAAAATGCGCTGGATAGTTGCCTGACCCACGCCCAAGCCGGCAGCACCATTCTGTTGATCGAGGATGGCGTTTATGCCGTGACCAAGGGTAACAAGGTCGAACCGGCGATGAAAAAAGTCATGGAAAGCTGCACCGTATGTGCTCTGTGGCCGGATCTGGAAGCGCGCGGGATGCAGGACACGGTGATCGACGGCGTCAAGCAGGTCGATTACAACGGTTTCGTTGATCTGGTTGCCGAAAACGCTACAGTTCAATCCTGGTTGTAATTTTTTGGTTTTAATTTAAGGAGAGAAGCATGGGTTTTGAAATCAATGGTAAGACCTACGAAACCGACGAAGAAGGCTATCTGGTCAACCTCGCCGAGTGGGATGAAGAAGCTGCCAAGTACCTGGCCAAGGAAGAAAAGGTCGAGATGACCGAGAGCCACTGGGAAGTGGTTAACTTCCTGCGCGAGTACTACAACGATTACCAGATCGCTCCCGCTGTGCGCGTGCTGACCAAGGCAATCGGCAAGAAGCTGGGGCCGGAAAAGGGCAACAGCAAGTACTTGTATGAGCTGTTCCCGTACGGCCCGGCCAAGCAGGCGTGCAAAATCGCCGGCCTGCCGAAGCCTACTGGCTGTATCTAAACTGCTTAAGCAGTAAAACGACACAAGGGAGGCGGCCACAGTCCGCCTCCGCTTGGTCAAGAATTCAAGCTGAGTCAGCTAAGTGGCTGTCTTGCAATAACCGGGGGAAGTTCCATGTCTTTTTTGACCGTGCTGTACGCTTGCCTGTTCTACGCAGCGACCGCCATTTTGGTGGGCGGGCTGGCATACAAGATACGCGATTACTCTCGTACTCCGGCGCCGTTGAAGATTCCTACCACGCCAGCTCCGACCACAACCGGTGGAGTGGTGTTCAGGATGGCGCGCGAAGTTGCTTTGTTCGAAAGCCTGTTTAAATCCAACAAGTGGATTTGGGTATTCGGCTATATGTTTCATGCCGCGCTTGCACTGGTGCTGATGCGCCATCTGCGCTACTTTACAGAGCCGGTGTGGTCCTGGGTGGCTTGGATACAGCCTTTTGGTACATACGCTGGATTTGCCATGTTGGCAGGTTTGGGCGGCCTGTGGGCGCGGCGATTCCTGGTGGACCGTGTGCGCTATATTTCCACGCCTTCCGACCATCTAATGCTGCTTCTGCTGATCATGATTGGCAGCAGCGGACTGGGGATGCGCTTTGTCTCTCATACCGACATCGTCGGGGTTAAAAATTTCTTTCTCGGCCTGATGACGTTCAGTTGGCAGCCGTTGCCGACAGATCCGGCATTGCTGGTGCATCTCGCGCTGGTCGCGCTGCTGATGGTGATTTTTCCGATCAGCAAGCTGTTGCATGTGCCGGGAATATTCTTCAGCCCGACACGCAACCAGAAGGACGATCCGCGCGAACGCCGCCACTTGGCGCCTTGGGCGGCTGAACTCGAAAAATAAGATTATCTGATACCCCGTTGGGCAAATCCAGCGGGTACACGCAAGAAACAGGAATCAAGGAGCGATTGTGGCTGCGGCAAAATTCGAAGTACCGGCGTTTAGAGAATACCCCGTTCCTCCGGTGGTCAAGGAAGGCACGATGGCGCATGTCAAATCCTTTCCCGCGTCCGCGCCGATTCAGGAGGCTATTGGGTTCCCCGGCGAACTGGTGGAAGACTGGCATGACAAAGCCATCGCCAAGATGGGCGACCTGCTCGGTAAATACCGTTCGCTCAAGGTGTTTATGGATGCCTGCGTCCATTGCGGCGCGTGTACCGACAAGTGCCATTATTTTATCGGCACCAACGATCCCAAAAACATGCCGGTTGCGCGTCAGGAGCTGATGCGCAAGGTTTACCGCCGTCATTTCACCTTTGCCGGCAAATACTTTCCTTCATTGGTCGGCGCTGCCGATCTGACCAGGGAATTGCTTGACGAGTGGTATACCTACTATTACCAATGTTCCGAGTGTCGTCGTTGCTCGGTGTTCTGCCCCTACGGCATCGATACCGCAGAAGTTACCATGGCCGGGCGCGAGATTCTCGACTCAGTAGGCTACGGGCAAAAGTACACCAACGAAATCATGGGTAAACTGCACCGCATCGGCAACAATCTGGGTCTGCCGGGGCCGGCGCTGGAAGATACTTTGCTCGGTCTGGAAGAAGATATCCTCGATGATACCGGTGCGCCGGTCAAGCTGCCGCTAGACAAGCAAGGCGCTGAAGTGTTGCTGATTACGCCCAGCGCAGACTTTTTTTCCGAGCCGCATGTGGAAAGCCTGATCGGCTATGCCAAGGTGTTTCATGCCGCCGGAGTCAATTGGACATTGTCATCGACCGCATCCGAGGCAGGAAACTTCGGCATGTTCATCGGCAGCTATGCCAATATGCGTCGAGCCGCCTTGCGTATCCGCCAGGCTGCATTGGAACTGGGCGTCAAGCGTATCGTCGTCGGCGAATGCGGCCATGCCTGGCGCGTTGCCTACAGTTTCTGGAATACCCTTACTGGCGTCGGCGCGGGTGGTGCAGATCCGTTCTCGATCGAACTGCAAAAGCAGCTCGATCCGCGTTACCCTGCTCCGCAGCATATCTGCGAATTCACCTACGACCTGATCCAGCAAGGCAAGCTCAAGTTCGACAAAAGCGCCAACGATCACCGCGTGGTCACCTTCCACGACTCGTGCAACGTGGCGCGCGGCTCGCGCATGAGCGATATGCCGGGCGGACAGTTCGTAATCCCGCGTGAAATCATCAAGGCGGTTGCCAACAATTTTCACGATATGGCAGCAGATACCATCGGTGAAGCCACTTTCTGCTGCGGCGGCGGTGGCGGCATTCTTACCGACGATCTGATGGAAGTCCGCGTCAAGGGCGCGTTGCCCCGGATGGAGGCTTTCAATAACGTCGTGCAGGAACACAAGGTCAACTTCATGGCGTTGATCTGCGCGATTTGCAAGGCGCAGTTCACGAAGGTAGTACCGTACTATGGGTTCGATATGAGCATGATAGGAGGCGTACACCAGTTGGTAAGTACCGCCATCGTGCTTGAGGTGCCGGAAGAGGCCGACCAGGAAGTGGCTGCAGGCGCTGAAGCAGCCGAGGATTAAGTTAGGAAACTCTGTAGGTCGGATTCGCTTGGAGGGTCCGACAGCAACCCTGATTATTAAGGAGAGAAAGCAATGTCCGTATCCCCCGATCAAATGAACAAGCCGGAAAACATGAACTTTCGTCGCTATAAAGAAGGCACGACGGAATACCGTTCATGGCAGGACAAGATTTTTGACGCCGGCTGGTCGCACAAGTGTCCGGAATATGTGTTGAGCACTCCGCCTTGCCAGGGCAGCTGCCCGGCAGGCGAAGATATTCGCGGCTACCTCAATATCGTGCGCGGCATGGAAAAGCCGACTGTTCCCGGGATGAGCTGGCAGGAATACGCATGGCGCCGCCTTACCGAAGCCAACCCGTTCCCCTCCGTGATGGGACGCGTTTGCCCGGCTCCGTGCGAATCCGGCTGCAACCGCAATGAACTGGAAGATCACGTCGGTATCAACTCGGTTGAGCATTTTCTCGGCGAGTACGCGATCAAGAACAACCTGAAATTCAATTTGCCCGAAGGCGTGCAAGCCTCCGGCAAGAAAGTTGCCATTATCGGCGGCGGCCCCGCTGGCTTGGCCTGTGCCTACCAGTTGCGCAAGAAAGGCCATGCTGTAACCATTTTCGACGAGCATGAATACCTCGGCGGCATGATGCGCTACGGTATTCCTGGCTTCCGTACCCCGCGCGATGTGCTTGACGCAGAAATCCAGCGCATTGTCGACCTCGGCGTTGAAGTAAAGCTCAAGGTGCATATCGGCAAGGACATTACCTTCGACCAGATCAGGAATGACTTCGACGCCGTGTTCCTCGGCATGGGTGCCCAAGCTGGCAAGCCGTTGCCCATCGACGGCTTCGACGCCCCTAACTGCGTGACTGCTATGGGCTTCCTGCGCGCTTTCAATGAAGGCCGCTTGAAGTATGTAGGTAAGCGCGTCGTAGTTATCGGCGGTGGAGATACATCGATTGACGTAGCTACCGTGGCACGTCGTCTTGGTCACATCAAGAACGCCAAGCCGACCGATCGCGCTGAACACGTGATCGCCGGTCAGGTGGCGCATGATGTCGCTGAAGCTTCCGCCAAGGAAGGCGCGGAGGTCGTGCTGTGCTCCCGTGCTGCCGTTGAGAAGATGAATGCCAACAAGCATGAAATCGAAGAAGCCTTGGCCGAAGGCATCGTAATCCGTGGCGGCATTACGCCGGTGGCCGTGGTAAAGGGTGCCGACGGACACGCTATTGCACTGCGCGTAGCCACGCTGGACGACAAGGGGCAACCTATCGCCGGCACCGAAACCGATATTGAAGCCGATTTGATTGTCTCGGCGATCGGCCAAGGCGTAGACTTCACCGGCCTGGAGCAGTTCAACAACGGTAAGGGCTTGGTCAACGCCGACAAGAACTACCAAGTTCCTGGTCAGAAAGGCGTGTTCGTCGGTGGCGACGTGCTGCGCCCGCACCTGTTGACCACTGCTATCGGCCACGGCTCCATCGCCGCCGACGGCATCGACCGCTTCTTGAAAAACGAAGACATCGGCAAGCGTCCCAAGGTTGACGTGCACTACTGGGATCTGTTGCGCAAACAGATCGAAACCGGGAAAGCGCCAGAAGAGTTTCATACCCTGACCAAGGAAGAAGTGCTCAAGGCCGAAGGCTCTGCCAAAGATATCGACTTGGGCCTACGCGGCTCCGATACGGCCAAATTTGCGGTGCACAACTTCGAGAACCGTTCGGACAAGTATGTGATTCCGCATAACGAACTGTTCCTCGGTCATTTCACCTTCAACCCGCGCAATGTCCGTGGTTTTACCATGCTGAATGCGGAGCAGGTGCTCGGCCACTTCGAAGAGCGTCTGGAAGCGCTTGACGACAAGGCGGTGGTGGCCGAAGCCAAGCGCTGCATGAGTTGCGGTCTGTGCTTCGAGTGCGACAATTGCATCATTTATTGCCCGCAGGCTGCGGTCAAGAAGACGCCGAAAGCACAATCGATTACAGGCCGTTACGTCTATACCGACTATGCGCGTTGCATCGGCTGCCATATTTGTGCAGATGTATGTCCGACTGGCTACATCAAGATGGGCTTGGGTGAGTAAATAACGATGAATAATCCAGCGTTCTCCTTTTGGAAAAACGTGCTGAAATGGCTGGGGGCTGTTTTCACAGCAGTTCTCCTGCTATCTGGCGCGTCAACTGCCGGCGCGGATGAGCACAAGTTCGATGCCAAGGGCGATAAATGTGTACGTGATGAAGATTTCATGCGTCGCAACCACATGGAGCTGCTAAAGCATCAGCGGAATGAGACGATGCGTAAGGGCATCCGCACTACGCAATACAGTTTGAAAGGCTGCATCGAATGTCATGCTAGCCCGAAGAACAATAGTGTGATCGGCACCAAGGATAATTTCTGCCAGGGGTGCCATACCACTGCCGCAGTCAAGCTGGATTGTTTCGAATGCCACTCCAGCAAGCCCAAGGCCGTAACGCCAGTTGCGCAGGCAATGGTAGCGCCTCAAGCAGGTGTCGCTGGGCAGATGCAGGCGGCCACGGCTAATACAGTTGAGGGAAGCAAATGAGCAGCATCGACAAAAACCGCAGGCAAATTATCGGGGCTGGCGTGGCCGCAGCCGCAGGGCTGGCGATCGCTCCCGGCGTCATTTTGCTCGACCTCGCACATGCGCGTCCTGCAGACCAGGCCGCAGACAGATCGAAACGTTGGGGAATGCTGGTTGATACCAATAAGTGCGCGACAGGTTGCAACGATTGCGTATCAGCATGCGGCAAGGAAAACGGTGTGAATTCGACCGGGCACCCGGAGACCGACGCGCAATGGATACGCAAGATCGAGTTGAAGGAAATCAAAAGCGGCAAGACCCACTCGCTGCCGATGATGTGCCAGCACTGCGCTGAGCCACCTTGCGTAGACGTGTGCCCGACCGGCGCCTCGTTCAAGCGCGCCGATGGTATCGTGCTGGTCGATCGCCATATTTGCATCGGTTGCCGTTATTGCATGATGGCATGTCCTTACAAGGCGCGTTCCTTTGT
>CALMWM010000031.1 GCA_937873435.1 uncultured Gallionellaceae bacterium | reverse complement strand
GCTTTCCCCGGCGCCAGACCTTCAAACAATACTCGGCAAACTGCTTGAGTAATCGGCATATCGACATTTTCCCGCTGTGCCAGACGTTGCACTTCGGCGGCAGTGTTGACGCCTTCGGCGACATGGCCGAGTTCGGCCAGCACATCGGCGAGCAGTTTGCCTTGCGCCAGTTTGAGGCCGACGGTGCGGTTGCGCGACAGATCACCGGTACAGGTGAGGATCAGGTCGCCCACGCCGGTCAGGCCCATGAAGGTTTCCGGGTGGCCGCCAAGCGCGTGGCCGAGACGGGTGATTTCCGCGAGGCCGCGGGTAATCAGCGCGGCCCGCGCGTTGTGGCCGTAACCCATGCCGTCGGAAATCCCGGCGGCGATGGCCATCACGTTTTTCACCGCAGCACCGGTTTCCACGCCGATCACGTCGGTGCTGCTATACACCCGCAATCGTGCGCTGTGCAGTTCAACCGCCCAGTCGTGGGCGAAGGCGGCATCGGCGGAAGCCAGGGTCAGCGCGGCGGGCAAGCCTTGGGCGATCTCCTTTGCGAAGCTGGGCCCGGAGAGGACGCCATGCGGGACACCGGCAGCCAGTTCCGCAGCGGCGATCTGGTGCGGCAGGCAGGCAGTGGCAGCCTCGAAACCCTTGCACGCCCAGATCACCGGCAACGCCGGGGAATGCGCGGCGATGTCATGCAGGGTCTGGCGCAAGCCGGCGGTGGGCGTTACCACCAGTGCCAGGTCGGCGTCTTCCAGCAAACTATCCAGTGAAGCCGCCAGATGCAGTGCGGCGGGAAAAGGGAAGCCCGGCAGGTAGCGGTTGTTGCAGCGTTCTGCCGCCATTTCGGTAAGGTGGGCGGCATTGCGCGTCCACAGCCCGACCTGGTGCTTGGCCGTGAGATTGAGCGCCAGTGCGCTACCCCAGGCACCGGCGCCGATAACCGCGATTTTCATAAACCCCACACCTGCGAGACGGCGACGTATCCACTCTGTCCGTCGCGGTGGCGCACTTTGGCCCAGCCGGTTTGGGTCGGCTCGATCAATTCCAGCGCCACGTCGCGCTCCGCCTGGTAGACCAGTGGCGCGTTCTTGTCGGGAGCTTGGCGAATGTCGGCGCGGGGAGCCGTCACCACCACGGTGCGAGCATCGCCGAGGTCTTTCTTTTCAATCCAGTACAGATCGCCGGCACTGTCGCGCACCTTGGTGAAGGTATCGAGACTGACCAGCACTTCGACCGGAAAATATTTGCTGGCGAGATACAATTTTTTAGCCTGGATCGAAGGCGCGTCGTAGGCGACGGCGCGCTCCGCGGTGACCGAACGGAAATCAAGCGCTGCCGCCCAGCCGGGCAGCAGCGCTAACGCTATCAGGAACAGGAGCGGCGTAATGCCGCTGACACTGAACCGTTTAGTGGGTGGTTTCGGCGCCTTCATCCGCTTGGGTATGGCCTTGCGCGTACAACGCCTCGAAATTGACCGGGCTCAGGATAACCGGCGGGAAACCGGCGCGGCTGACCAGGTCGGACACCACTTCGCGGGCGTAGGGGAAAAGAATGTTGGGGCAGGTGATACCGAGGAGCGGTTCGAGATCCTGCTGCGGGATGTTGCGCAACGTAAACACGCCGGCTTGCGCGGCTTCCACCAGGAACATGACTTTTTCGCCTTCGACTTTCGCCGTCACGGTCACGGTCAGCACCACTTCGAAGACGCCTTCGTCCACTGCGCCGCCCTGGGTGTGGATCTGGACGTCTACCTGCGGCGTTTCGCGGGACAGGAAAATCCCCGGCGAGTTAGGAACTTCGACGGAAATGTCTTTGACGAAAATTTTTTCGATGGAGAATACCGGCTGTTGCTGTTCTTCGCTCATTGTTGCGTTCCTGAATGGAGAATAAAGCCGGTATTTTAACCTCTTTTAATGACGTTCCAGCCAGTTTTTCAGGCTGACCGCATCCAGCGCGCCGGCAGCCCGGTCGATTTCCGCACCGTTTTTGAACAACGCCAGCGTGGGGATGCTGCGGATATTGTGTTGCTGGGCAAGGAATTGCTCAACCTCGGTATTCACCTTGGCGAAGCGGAAACGAGTTTTCATTTGCGCCGCGAGTTGGGCGAAAACCG
>CALMWM010000030.1 GCA_937873435.1 uncultured Gallionellaceae bacterium | reverse complement strand
CCGGGTGGTCGACGTTGTCGTGCACCGAGAACGGCATGTGGGTGTTGGCGCCGTAAACGCTGGAACTGCTGGCGTAGACCAGGTGCTCGACCTGGTTATGGCGGCAGCCTTCAAGCAAATTGACGAAGCCGACGATGTTGCTCTGGATGTAGGCGTGGGGATTCTTCAGCGAGTAGCGCACCCCCGGCTGAGCGGCCAGGTTGACCGCGCGGTTGAAGCGTTCCGCAGCGAACAGTTGTTCCATCGCGGCGCGGTCGGCCATGTCCATCTTGATGAAGCGGAACGCCGGAAACGACTTGAGCTGTTCCAGGCGCGCCTGTTTCAGCGCGACATCGTAATAGTCGTTGAGATTGTCGATGCCCACCACCTCGGCGCCCTGTTCCAGCAAGCGCTTGGCGACATGCATACCGATGAAGCCGGCAGCGCCGGTAACCAAAACTTTCATTTAGCATTCCTTGCAATTGTCCCGGCAGGAGACATATAAAACCCCTTTGCCAGCGACGAGGGTATATTCGGGCTGAGCGGATTCACCGTTACTTCGCGCGTCAGCGGGCGCACCACCAAATCCATATCTTCCATCGGAATCGCACCAAGCAGCACTTCATCGCCCATCACCATGGCGCCGACGAAGCAACGCCGGTTACCAAAAAAAACCTCTATCGGCCCGACATAGGGAATCAGGCGTTTGGAGCCATCGGCCAGCGATACTTCGCGTTTCTCATGCTCCGCGACCTCTAGCTGGATGGCGATGTGCTCGGGAATGCACAAGTGCATTGCCCCGGTATCGACGAGAGATTCCACCTCGATGGATGACAATTCCGGCTTGACCGGATTCGCCAGAATCAACTTGGCACGCACGATCCCCATGATTATGCCTCCCTTGATTTCCTGTTCAGCTCCATCAACTTGGCATATTTGGCGAAGCTGTTGAAGCAACCGATCAGTATATGCACCAATCCCGGCACGCCGTCGAGAAAACCGCGGCGCACCAGGTAAAATTTCACGAAACGCAGCAGCGGGCTGACCAGCAATTGCCCGACTGAGACACGCCGCCCTGCGCTGTGCAGGGTTTGCGCCTGTAACGTGGTGTAGCGGTTCTGCTTGTCCAGATAGGCCGCCAGGCTTTCCTCGGATTCGTGCAGCAAATCGCCGCGCAAGCTGCCGAGGGTACTGCCGAGCAGGACTTTCTCGTGGATCGCATCCTCGCTCCAGCGCGAATGCGCGCGGTGGAACAGGCGCAGGCTCCAGTCGGGGTAACCCTCGCCGTGCTTCAGCCAGCGCCCCATGAAACGGTTGCAGCGCGGAAAGCGATAGGCCAGATACGGCGGGGCGCTCATCGCGTTTTCGATACTGCTTCGCAACTCGCCGCTGACCTGCTCGTCAGCATCCAGGCATAGCACCCAGTCGTGCTTGGCACAAGACACCGCGAACTGTTTTTGCCTGCCGAAACCCAGCCATTCCTGGCGGAAAATCCGCGCGCCGTATTGTAGCGCAATTTCCAGCGTCCTATCGGTGCTGCCGGAGTCCACCACCACGATTTCGCCGACGAAAGCCAGACTTTCCAGGCAGGCGGCGAGACGGCTTTCCTCGTTACAGGTGATGATGACGGCGGAAATCGGTAATTTGCTGGGCATTCGCGCATTCTAGCGCAACACAGTAGGGGCGGAACCCGGCATCGGCTAAAATGCGCGGATGCCGAAAATATTGCTGGTCAAAACCTCCTCGATGGGCGACGTGATCCACAACCTGCCAGTGGTGAGCGACATCCTCGCCCATCACCCGGGAGCGGAAATCGACTGGGTGGCGGAGGAATCCTTCGCCGCCATTCCGGCGCTGCATCCCGGCGTAAACGAAGTCCTGCCGGTGGCGCTGCGGCGCTGGCGCAAGACCCCGTTCGCACGGGAAACCCGCGAAGAAATCCGCGCTTTCGTACGGCGCTTGCAGGAAAACACCTACGACATCGTGCTGGACAGCCAGGGCCTGCTCAAAAGCGCGCTGATCGCCCGCCTGGCACACGGCAGCCGCGCCGGCATGGATCGCCGCAGCGCGCGTGAACCGTTGGCGGCGCTGTTTTACGACTACCGCGTAGCGGTCGAAAAAAACCGCCACGCGGTGGAACGCAACCGCCTGCTGGCGGCCCGAGTACTGGGTTACACCCCGGATACCCCGGCAGATTACGGCATCGCCGCGCCGGACGCCGCCTTGCCCTGGCTGGTGAAGGGCGCCTACGCGGTGTTCCTCCACGCCACCAGCCGCGACGACAAACTGTGGGACGAGGCCAACTGGATCGAACTGGGCATCCACTTTAACCAGCAAGGCCTGTATTGCGTACTGCCGTGGGGCAACGCTGCCGAACAGGCGCGCAGCCAACGCCTGGCCGGACAGATTCCGTTTAGCATTGCCCCGCCGCGCCTGACCCTGAACGAAGCTGCGGCGCTACTGGCGCACAGCCGCGTCGTTATCGGCGTGGATACCGGGCTGGTGCACATGGCCGCGGCGCTGGACGTACCGACCGTGGCGCTGTATTGCACCACCGAACCGGGGCTGACCGGGGTTCACGCCGGCGTCCGCGCCGTCAACCTGGGCGGGATCGGCAACCCGCCGAGCGTGGCTGCGGTGATCGCCGCGGCGCAACAGGCAATCGCCGCATGAGGCGTTTCTACACCCTGCTGATCACCCTGCTGCTGCCCTATATCGCGTTTCACCTGCTGTGGCGCGGACGCAAGCAGCCCGCCTATCGGCAGCACATCGGCGAACGCTTCGGTTACTATCCAGCCGCGCCGCTAGGCGCCCCCAATCCCCCTCTCCCGTTAACGGGAGAGGGCCGGGGAGAGGGAGAATCGCCCCCGCAACAAACCACCCTCTGGCTGCACACCGTCTCCGTCGGCGAAACCCGCGCCGCCGCCGCGCTGGTCGAAGCCCTACTGCAACGCTACCCGCAACACCGCATCCTGCTGACCCACATGACGCCG
>CALMWM010000029.1 GCA_937873435.1 uncultured Gallionellaceae bacterium | reverse complement strand
ATATTCGCCACGAACCGCCTCTGCACATGCTGCGCGTGCTGGGCGACTATGCCGGACTGTTTACCAGCCGTCTTTTCATCGGTTACAGCCTGAGCGGAGGATTAGCCATGGCCGGCATGTTTGCCTATATTGCCGGCTCGCCCTTCGTGCTGATCCAACTCGGCGGCATTCCTGCGGAATATTTCGGCTGGGCCTTTGGCATCAACGCGCTGGGCTTCGTCGCCGCCAGCCAGTTGAATGCCCGCTTCCTGAAAACCACCGCTCCCACCCGTTTGTTGCGCCGCGCCTTATGGGTGCCCGCCTTGGCTGGACTGGCCTTGAGCGTTCTTGCTTTCAACGGAATGACAAATTTACCACTGATACTGCTAGGTTTTTTCCTGTATGTCGCAAGCCTGGGCTTCATCGTTCCCAATGCCAGCGCCAGCGCCTTGGCAACACACGGCCAGCAGGCCGGCACCGCCTCCGCACTGATGGGCGCACTCCAATTCGGTTTGGCTACATTGGCGGGTGGCTCAATTGGTCATTGGCACGACGGCAGCGCCCGGCCCTTGGCCCTGATACTCGCTTTGTGCGGTGTTGGTGCCTTGCTGTTGCATCGTTGGCTGATTCATCCCCATGACAAATCCGGCAAGAAAGAGTCTCTGGCTGTAGTGAACGCTTAAATTGGATCACTACAGCCAGAGGGGCACATCAGGAGGCTTTTCAGCTAGAACGTATATGGCTATGCCAGGAATGCGATGTAGTTCAGTTTTGCCCGGCAGATAAGATCTCCCTTGTCAGGTTTGATGATCATTTTCAGGTCGGTGGTTCGAGGAAGATCCAGTTTCAGTTCCTCCCGTTGAAATGTGCTGCCATCCGGACTGAAATTGTATTCGTGTCGCAGTATTTCCCGGAACTGAGTGCCGGAATCGCCGGAAACCTCGAAACACACTTCCTGTGTGCGCGCCATTTCCCGCTCCTCGATTTCATAAACGATCCCACTGATATTCTGGGGCGTATCGAATTTGAAAATCAGTGTTTGCGGGCCAGTGGTTCCCGCCACCCACTGCGAACTCCCCGCTCCCGTGCTGCCGTCGACAATATTGTCCAGCGGGGCGTTTTCGGATTCGGAGGTGGCGATGACCTCTGCGTTGCGAATGATGTCGATGGTGTTCACCGGAACAGGCATGGCTCCTCCTGTCACCGATGGAACGATCTTTTTCCTCAATTTTTCATGCATTTTCTTCTCCCTGAAAAAAACCAAGAAACGCATATGCAATTCTTGATACAAGTATAGTCCCGACATAAGTACGCAATATGAATTTTCCCTCATGCAATCGTTCACTGCGGGTACTAAGGTGAGCTTGGGCGTTCGTGGCACAAGCAAAATCTACTACGCAGCATGGCTGGACTCGGTTGCAGCCCCGTAATTAGAACTCTTCCCACTCCCCTTCATTGCCGCCCGCTTTGGCCGGCAACGCTTTATGCCGCGCTGCCACAGCGGGTTTCCTGGGGGACGCGGGTAAGGCGTGTTTTGCAGTCGCCCGGGAAGATACGATGGCACGGGTTTGTTGCGCGTTGTCCGTTTTGAAGATGCTGACTGAGTGAGTGAGGTTCTGCGCCTGTTCTTCCAGCGATTCGGCAGCTGCTGCGGCTTCCTCGACCAGCGCCGCGTTTTGCTGGGTAACCTCGTCCATTTGGGTGATGGCCTGGTTTACCTGCTCGATGCCCGAACTTTGCTCCACCGAAGCGGCGGAAATCTCGGCCATGATATCGGTTACACGTTTGATGCTGACGACGATCTCCTCCATGGTGCTGCCGGCTTGTTGCACCAGCCTGGAACCGTTCTCCACCTTATCCACCGAATCGCCGATCAGGGTCTTGATTTCCTTCGCGGCGGCAGCGGAGCGTTGAGCCAGGTTGCGTACTTCGGCGGCGACTACGGCGAAACCTCGGCCTTGCTCGCCAGCGCGTGCTGCTTCCACAGCGGCATTCAAGGCGAGGATGTTGGTCTGGAAAGCGATGCCGTCGATGACGGCGATGATGTCCACGATCTTGCGTGAGGACTCGTTGATCGAAGCCATGGTATCCACTACCTGGCCGACCACCGCGCCGCCCTTGCCGGCGACATCGGATGCCCCGATGGCAAGCTGGTTGGCCTGTTTGGCGTTCTCGGCGTTCTGCTTCACGGTTGAGGTGAGTTCTTCCATGCTGGCGGCGGTTTCTTCCAGGCTGGATGCCTGTTCCTCGGTGCGCTGGGAAAGGTCCTGATTGCCTTGGGCGATTTCCTTGGCACCGGTATCTATGGATTCCACGGCTTCCTTGATCTGGCCGACGATCTCCTTGAGTTTTTCTACCGTGCTATTGGAATCGTCCTTAAGCTGGCCGAAGGTGCCGGAATACTCGTTGGTGATTTTTTCCGTCAAGTCGCCGCGGGACAGAGCACCG
Source organism: uncultured Gallionellaceae bacterium (assembly GCA_937873435.1). GTDB lineage: Bacteria > Pseudomonadota > Gammaproteobacteria > Burkholderiales > Sulfuricellaceae > JAGXQV01. The sequence goes on along the minus strand of CALMWM010000029.1, from coordinate 1,871 downwards.
AGCACGCGCACTACTTCGTTAAGCCCGACTTCGCTGGTTTGCAGTAATTTATTCATCCCTTCACCGAGCTGTTTGAAGAAGCCTTCCTTGCCCTGCATATCGATACGCCGGGTGAAGTCGCCCATGACAGCACCTTCCACAATCGAGGCGATCTCTTTTTCTACCACCACTTCGGCAGTGCGATCCTGCCATTCGGCCACTGCACCGAGACGATAGCCTTGTTCGTTGATGACCGGACTGGCGCTCACCACCATCGAACGACCACCCAGGTCCATGCTGGCGGTAAAGGTGCTGGTGAAGGTGGCGAGCAATTGCGCCTGGTGCGCCGGGTTCTTGTGGAAGGCGTCGATGCTGGTTCCCACCAGGTTGGCGGCGGAGAAGTTCGGCAATTCCTTCCGAATATCCGCTTCGGCCTTGCCGAGAATGTCGACCACCGATTTGTTGACGTAAATGATGTTGCGGGCATTGTCCGCAATCATCACGCCGGTACTGACATTGTCGAGGCCGATCTTGATGCGCAGGTTCTCATCGGAGATGCGCTTGTTTTCTGCTACGTCGAAGCCGAGTTTGATTTGCATCGACTTGAGCGACCCTACCACCTTGCCGATTTCGTCTTGGCGTTCGATATCGATGATGGTGTTGTAGTTACCTTGGGCCATCTGGCTGAAGTGGCCGGCTGCGGCGTCGAGCGGCCGGGTGATCGCACGGAGCAGCGCGATACACAGCCACAGCGCCAGCGCAATACCTGCTGCGATCAGTCCAAAGATGTTGCTGCGGATGCTGTCATAGCGTGATTGTGCAGCCTCGAATTCTGATTTGGCCACCTTCCCCTGTAGCTCTATCAGTTTGAACAGAGTTTCGCGCGCGCTGGCGAATTTTGGCCCTGCATCATTTGCCGCATTTTCCCTGGCGGCTGGGTAGCTACCTTCCACCGCCAGCTTCATCGTACGATTCCGCGATTCCGCGTAAGTTTTCCATTGCGTGGAAAAACTGTCAGTCAGTTGCTTTTCTTCGGATGTCAGGGTGGTAGCGAGGTATTTTGTCCATAATTTATCGATGCTACCATCCAGTTCGACGGTGTCGGCACTGGCTTTTAGTGCTACCTCTGGGGTGAGGGCGCTGGCTGCAACCACTGCGTTGGTGCGCACCCGGTTGGCCATATCGATGATCCGCCCCAGATCCATCAAAGGAGTGGTTCGGTCTTCAAACACGGTGCGCAGCCCGTCGTTGGCCTTACTCATCCCCAGTAGGCCCAAGCCGCCGATGACCATCATCAGCACTGCCATGACGCCGATAACCATGGCCATGCGGGACTTGATGTTGAGATGCCTGAACAGGTTGAGTTTGCTCAGGATGGTGAATTTGACGACTTTTCCGTCGCTGATGCGCAGATTGCCTGCCCTGCCTTCACGGAACAGCCGGTAGGCATGGGATGCGGCTTCGACTTGCGCCTGAGATGGTTTGCTACGCACCGACATGTAACCGGCCAGTTGGCCGTTTTCGTAGATCGGGGTGGCATTGGCGAGCACCCAGTAATAGTCGCCATTCTTGCAGCGGTTCTTGACCAGCCCGGTCCATGGGATGCCTGCTTTCAAGGATTTCCAGAAATCCGCAAACGCTTCCTGCGGCATATCAGGATGGCGCACAATGTTGTGCGAAGTACCAATCAGTTCTTGCTCAGTGAAGCCGCTGACGCGCAAGAAATCCGCATTGATATAGGTGATGATGCCCTTCAGGTCGGTCTTGGAGACAATGGAATCGGTGTCCTTGAGGACGTATTCCACGGTGGTTACCGGTTGGTTGTTTCTCATTTTTCGTTTCTCCCTTTCTGGTTAAACAGCCATGACGCGACAGCTTCTTCTATAAAGGCC
>CALMWM010000028.1 GCA_937873435.1 uncultured Gallionellaceae bacterium | reverse complement strand
GCTGGTGGCGCCCCGCCATAGTTCGCCATAGGCAAAGCGGCTTTGGCTGCGCAGCGTAATGGTGCCGTACTGTTTCCAGCCGTCGCTGATTTGCGCGAGGCCCGGGGTGGGCTTGATCGGCAGCAGCCGGGTGAACCATAGCGGCGCGGCGCCGCCGTCGGGAGGGGACTGGCGCTCGACGATCACCTTGCCGCGCGGGTCCGTCACCCGGATCAGCTCGTAGTGGCCGCTGTCGAACAAGGCTGCGACATACAGTTCGATGGTCACCGGGTCCTTGCTTTGCTGGGTGATCAACAATGCGAGGGCAGTTGCGTTGTCCTCGTTCTTCAACACCAGTTGCTGCTCCAGGTAATGGCGGGAAGAAAGAAGGCTGACGACCGCGCTGCCGGTAAACGAAAGCAGGGTGGAGAAGGCCACTGCCAACATTAGCTGTCGAAATAATGACATGATTACCTCATCGCTTTCTGATATTCCAATTAATTTTCAAAACCTTCCGCCTGCGCCCGGTTCAGCAGATCCTGCCAGCGCGACAGGCGGTTGGTGCCGGTCGAACTGGCGGAAGCGCTGGCGCTGACACCGCTCCAGATTCCCTGGCTGTTGAAACTGAACACTGGCGACAAATCGGGGCGCTGCGATGCCGGACGAATATCGCCGATCAGGTTGTCGAGTAGCACCGGTTCGGCTTCGGGCGTGCTGTAATAGGCCAGCACCATGTGCGCCTGGACGATGCTGCTGGCAGCGCCGCCCAGCTTGGCCTTGACGTAGATCAGCCGGAGCTGCGCCATCTCCACGTTGGCGGAGAGCAGGGTAAAGTATTTGGCGATGGCGAAATCCTCGCAATCGCCCTTGCCGTGCCCCAGCGTTTCCATCGGGGTCGCCCAGTAATCGCTTTGCCCCCAGGCCTCGCTGTCGTCCATGAACTGCGTGCGCCGGTTGAAAAAATCGTTTATCTTTTGCAGCTTCTGCTCGTTGTTCGAGAGTTGCCGGGCGTCTTCCACCAATTTCTGCCAATCCCGAAATTTTTGCACCGACCCCGAACCGAAACGTAACGTGATGCTTTTAAGGAGTTTTTCCGTATTGAGATTGATCGCCTGAACAGGCGCCCCCACCATCGCTACAGCGACTAGCATGACCAACCATCGGCGGATAGGGGAAAAGAGAGTATACAAAACTGAAATTACAATTCAGAATATAATCAAAAAGATAGTAGACACATCTAATTATAGTTCAAAAATAATGCGTAAACGGTTATTGATCTTAGCCATCCTGATTGAAAACATCGTCATGACCGGGATGGCCCATGGCGACATGCTGACGGATTTCACCCAGAAGGCCGTGCTGAAAAACCCCGAGGTCTTGGCGCGCTGGCATGCGCTCAAGGCCGCTACCGATGAAATCGGCGTGGCACGCGGCGCCTTTTTTCCCCGGCTCGACCTGAGCAGCGCCAGCGGGCGGGAAAAACTGGTTTCCCCACCGGCCAGCAACGAAGCGGCGGTTGGCTCCACCTTCAACCGCTCGGCGACTTCCCTGACGCTCTCGCAAATGCTCTATGACGGCTTCGCGACGCGCGACGAAGTACGCCGCCTCGACCATACCCAGCTGACGCGCTACTACGAGTTGCTGGATTCCACCGAAACCACCGCGCTCGAAACGGTACGCGCCTACTATGACATCTTGCGCACCCGCAAGCTCTATCTCCTGACCGAAGACAATTTCGTTTATCACCGCACGGTATTCGAGCAGATTCAAAACAAGGTCAAGGCCGGCGTGGGAAGGCGCGTCGACCTGGAGCAGGCAGCCGGGCGTCTGGCCTTGAGCGAAGCGAACCTGGTCACCGACAACGCCAACATCCACGATGTCAGCGCCCGCTTCCAGCGCCTGGTCGGCGAACTGCCGCCGAAAGAAATGTCCAACCCTGCATCGCTGACCAAACTGATCCCTGCCAATGCGGCGGAAGCCCATCTTTCGACCGGCATCGAGTTCCACCCGGCGATCCTGGCTTCGGTGGAAAATGTCCGTGCGGCACAATTCGATCTGGATCAACGGAAAGCGAAATATCAACCGCGCCTGGATTTCCGCCTGTCCCAAACCGACGGCAAGAATGCCGGCGGCATCATTGGCCGGAATAGCGACACCGCTGCGGAATTGGTCCTCAACTGGAACCTGTTCAACGGCGGGTCGGATCGTTCGCGTGCCAGCCAATTCGCCGAGCGCCTCAACAACACCAAGGATCTGCGCGACAAAACCTGCCGCGACATCCGCCAGACCCTGGCAATCGCTTACAACGACGTGTGGAAACTGACCGAACAAATCCGCTTCCTCGAACAGCACCAGCTGTCGATCGAAAAAGCGCGCGGCGCCTACCAGAAACAATTCGACATCGGCCAGCGTTCGCTGCTTGACCTCCTCGATACCGAGAACGAGCTTTACCAAGCCAAGCGCGCCTATACCAATGCCGAGTACGATCTGGCGATTGCCTATGCCAGGACGCTGGCCGGGATGGGGAAACTGGTCAAGTCGCTGGGGCTTTCCCGTTTAGAGGCCGCCGCCCTGCCAGAGATGCTGGGGACGATGGCGGATGCCCCGGAAACCTGCCCCCCCGAAGCGCCCCCAACCATGAACATCCCCAAGGAAGTCGTCGCCATCAGGATCGAGCTGGCCGAAGCTC
>CALMWM010000027.1 GCA_937873435.1 uncultured Gallionellaceae bacterium | reverse complement strand
AAAACTGATTATCGTCGGCGCTTCCACCGGAGGTACCGAGGCGATCAAGGATTTCCTGATCAAGTTACCGCCCGATTGCCCCGGCATCGCAGTCACGCAACATATGCCGGAGGCGTTTACCAAATCGTTCGCCAACCGGCTGGACAGCTTGTGCAAAATTTCGGTCAAAGAGGCAGAACAGGGCGACCGCATTTTGCCCGGCCACGCTTTTATCGCGCCTGGACATTCTCATTTGCTGGTGAAACGCAGCGGTGCAAACTATGTCTGCGAACTGTCCGACGGCCCGCCAGTCAACCGACACCGCCCGTCCGTGGATGTGCTGTTCCGCTCCGCTGCCAATGTCGTGGGAAAAAATGCGATTGGTGTGATTCTGACAGGGATGGGTAAGGATGGCGCTGCCGGTATGCTGGAAATGAAGAAGGCAGGCGCTTACAATTTTTCGCAGGACGAAGCTACTTGCGTCGTATTCGGGATGCCCAAGGAAGCCATTGCAGCCGGCGGTGTCGACGAAATCGTGCCTCTCCCGCAAATGGCTTCCAAGGTAATGGGCTATCTGGCCACTCTCGGCCAGCGAGCATTCCGGGTTTAACTTTCAGTTTATTTTTGGAGAACTCAAATGACTATGCAAGTCCAGGTAAACATCAACGGCGACAAGGCCACTCTTTCCATGAACGGTCGTTTCGACTTCAACTCGCACCGCGAATTCCGTGCGGCCAGCGAAGAAGCGCTCAAGGCACCGGGAATCGCCGAAATCGCTATCGACATGGAGAAAGTCGAATATCTCGACAGCTCCGCGCTCGGAATGCTGCTGCTGATGCGTGAAAAAGCCAATGTCGCCAATCGCAAACTGGTACTGTCGAACTGCAAGGGGATTGTCCAGCAGGTGCTCGAAGTGGCCAATTTCAGCAAGTTGTTCACCATTCAATAATCAGTTTCATTACTGGAAGGCGCCGCGTTCACCGTGGGAAAACAACTCAAAATTCTGGTAGTTGACGATACCGAACTCAATCTGCGCCTTATATCCAAGCTGGTGACATCGGAAGGCCATATAGCTGTCACAGCCTGCAACGGTGAAGAAGCCGTCCAGAAATACCTGAGCGAAGTACCGGATCTGATCCTGATGGATGTGATGATGCCGGTGATGGATGGCTACCAGGCGACCTTGCGCATTCGTGAACTGGCTGGGGAGAAATGGATTCCAGTCATTTTCCTGAGCGCTAAGGCGCAGGATCAGGATCAGGTTAAAGGATTGGAAGTAGGCGGCGACGACTACCTCACCAAACCGGTCAACCTGACGCTGCTCAAGGCCAAGATCAAGGC
>CALMWM010000026.1 GCA_937873435.1 uncultured Gallionellaceae bacterium | reverse complement strand
GATCATCCGCCCCGACGACTGGCACCTCCATCTGCGCGATGGCGAAGCGCTCAAGGCCGTGCTGACTGACACCGCGCGCCGCTTCGCCCGCGCCATCGTCATGCCCAACCTGCGGCCGCCGGTGACGACAGTGGCACAGGCCGCCGACTACCGCGCGCGCATTCTTGCCGCCGTCCCGCCAGGGCCGACTTTCGAACCGTTGATGACGCTCTATCTCACCGATAACCTGCCGGCCGACGAGATCGAGCGCGCCAGGGAAAGCGGCTTCGTGCATGCCGTGAAGCTTTATCCGGCGGGCGCGACCACCAACTCGGATGCCGGCGTGACGGACCTCAAGAAATGCGGCGCCACGCTGGCGCGCATGGAGCAGCTCGGCATGCCGCTGCTCGTGCATGGCGAAGTGACCGATCCGGCCGTGGATATCTTCGACCGCGAGGCCGTGTTCATCGAACGCGTATTGCAGCCACTGCTCGCCGACTTCCCGGCGCTGAAAGTGGTGCTGGAGCACATCACCACCCAGGACGGCGCCGACTTCGTGCGCAGCAGCGGGGCAAACGTCGCCGCGACGATCACCGCGCATCACCTGCTACTCAACCGCAACGCGATCTTCGCCGGCGGACTGCGCCCGCACAACTATTGCCTGCCGGTGCTGAAGCGCGAGACCCATCGCCAAGCGCTGGTGGCCGCCGCGATTTCAGGCAACCCGAAATTCTTCCTCGGCACCGACTCCGCGCCGCACGCCAAAAGCACCAAGGAAACCGCCTGCGGCTGCGCCGGCTGCTACACCGCACACGCCGGCATCGAGCTGTATGCCGAAGCTTTCGAAACTGCCGGCGCGCTCGACAAGCTCGAAGCCTTCGCCAGCGTCCACGGCCCGGCTTTCTACGGTCTGCCGCGCAACGTCGATACGATCACCCTGGTGCGCGAGGCCTGGACCGTGCCGACGGACCAGCCCCTGCTCGACAAGGACCCGCTGGTGCCGCTGCGTGCCGGCGAAGCGGTAGCCTGGCGCCTGACCTGATCGCGGAGCAGACACGATGAAACTGCGTTCCCTGTTGTTGTCCCTGCTGGCCGTACTGCTGTTGACGGGCTGCGAAATCGAGCCGGCCGCTTATCTGATCGACGGTGGGGACCATTCGCTGACCGTGGAGCGCAGGAAGGCCTATTTCTGGAGCAGCGGCTGGGAACTCGATCTCGTCGTCGCGCGCTACCCCGATTGCCAGCGGCGCTATGCGCTCAAGAAGACCGGGGAAAAAGTCTTCGTCTATCTCTTCCGCGTCCAGCCGGGCGTCTTCATCCTCAAGCAGGGCAAGCGCTGGTACGTCGCGGAAACCGGCGAGTGCCGCTTCCAGCAATACGAGGATGAGCCGCCCGCTCCCGGCGAGTTGCTCGGCTCGTTCCGCGTCAAGGGCGGCGTGTTCGGTTTCGTGCCGAACGACGATGCCTCCGCGGACGCCAGCGACAAGGCCAAGAAGACCAACGACGAGTAGCGCCTATAATGGGCGCGGAAGTTCGCTAGGCAGTCGCGGCATCGCAAGGTGTCGAGGAAAGTCCGGGCCCCATAGAGCAGGATGCCGGCTAACGGCCGGGCGCAGCAAGCCGCAAGGCCCAAGGCGACGGACAGTGCAACAGAAAACATACCGCCGATGGCTCCGCAAGGAGATCAGGTAAGGGCGAACCGGTGGGGTAAGAGCCCACCGCGTTTCTGGCAACAGGAACGGCACGGCAAACCCCATCCGGAGCAAGGCCAAATAGGGGAGCATTGGCGTGGCTCGCGTCGCTCCCGGGTAGGCTGCTAGAGGCCGTCAGCAATGGCGGTCCCAGAGGAATGGCTGCCCACGACAGAACCCGGCTTATCGGCGGACTTCCACCTTTCCCGCCCTCCCTCGAAGTTGCGACACAAATCCCCA
>CALMWM010000025.1 GCA_937873435.1 uncultured Gallionellaceae bacterium | reverse complement strand
GAAGGAGGTGCTTACCCAAGTGACCAATGCGCGCGCCAAGGTGGGGGCGATTCAGGCGACCCCAGAATTGCTCAACGACGAACAGGCCTTCGCCAAATTCCAGGCGGCGCAGGGCGAGCTGCAATCCAGTTTGTCGCGTTTACTGGTGGTCGCGGAAAATTATCCGCAACTGAAAGCCGACGGGGTGTTCCGCGATTTCCAGGCGCAACTGGAAGGTACCGAAAATCGCATCGCCGTGGCGCGCAATCGCTACATCAAGTCGGTACAGGAGTATAACGTGACGGTGCGCTCCTTCCCTTCCAACCTCACGGCGATGGCGTTCGGTTACAAGACCAAGCCGAATTTCAGTGTGGAAAATGAAAAGGCGATTTCTACGGCACCCAAGGTGGATTTCGGTAAATAGGGAGAGCGGCGTGAAGCGCAGATGGGTGCAATCTGTCTTGTTGCTGTGGCTGGCCTTGTGGAGCCTGGGCGCGCTTGGCGAGGTTGCCGTTCCGGCGCTGAAGGCGCGCGTCACCGACCTGACCAATACCCTTAGTGCTTCCCAGCAATCAACGCTGGAGCAGAGCTTGGCGGCTTTTGAAACGAAAAAAGGCAGCCAGATCGCCATACTGCTGGTTCCCACGACTCAGCCGGAAACCATCGAAGCATATTCCATGCGCGTGGCCGAGAGCTGGAAACTCGGGCGCAAGGGAGTCGACGACGGGGTGTTGATTCTGGTGGCGAAGAATGATCGCAGTCTGCGCATCGAAGTCGGCTATGGGCTGGAAGGTGCGGTTCCCGATGCGGTAGCGAAACGGATCGTCAGCGAAATCATTACGCCGCAATTTAAACAGGGACTTTTTTTCGAGGGATTGCAGGCCGGGACGCAGCGGCTTGTCGCGGTGATCGGCGGGGAGGCATTGCCACCGCCCGCCAAGACCGCATCCGACAATCAGCCAAGCGACTGGTGGGGAATGGTCTTCATCGCTGCGGTATTTGGTGGCGGTATCTTGCGGGCCATCTTCGGAGCGCTCTTTGGGGCGTTGATCGCCGCCGCCATTGCCGGCGGAGTGATGTGGATCATTGCCGGTGCGTGGGATCTGGTGATTTTTTCTGCATTTATCGTGTTCGTTATTACTTTGGCGGGCGGCGGTTCCGGCGCGCGCTCTGGCAGCGGCGGCTGGTCGGGCGGTAGTTCCGGCGGTGGCGGTTTCAGCGGCGGTGGCGGCAGTTTCGGCGGCGGCGGCGCGTCGGGGAGGTGGTAGCATGAATTGGGGGCGGATCTTTCGTCATCTCGTGTATTTTCCCGGCCGGGTGCGGCGCGTTTTTCCCGCCACAACGCTGAATGCCATCGAACAGGCCATTCGTGTCTGCGAGGATAGCCATCAAGGCGAAATCCGCTTTGCCGTGGAGGGAGCCATCGGCTTGCTTCCGCTGCTCGGCGGCGTAACCGCCCGTCAGCGCGCCATCGAGACGTTTTCGGCTTTGCGGGTGTGGGATACCGAACACAATAACGGCGTACTGATTTATCTGCTGCTGGCGGACCGGAAAGTCGAGATCGTTGCCGACCGTGGGGTAAATCGGCTTGCAGGGAGCCCGGTTTGGGAGGGGATATGCCGCGAGATGGAAAACGCCTTCCATCAGGGACAGTTCGAGGCAGGGGTGGTTGGCGGTATTCGTGCCGTCGGCGCTTGCCTGGCGACATACTATCCGGCACAAGGCGGCGCAAAGCCGAATGAGCTATCCGATCGGCCTGTGGTGTTGCAATAGGCTGCAAAAGCCTTCGAGGAAAGTGAAAACGGGCCTTGCGGCCCGTTTTCACTACTACTTGGCGGAGAGAGAGGGATTCGAACCCTCGGTAAGGCTATAAACCCTACGCTCCCTTAGCAGGGGAGTACCTTCGACCACTCGGCCATCTCTCCGAAGACCGCAATCATACCTATTGCGGTCGAAAAACACAATTCGCTTATGCTTCCTGATCGAGTTCGAAGGCCTTGTGCAGGACGCGAACGGCCAGCTCCATGTATTTCTCGTCGATTACCACGGAGATTTTGATTTCCGAGGTGGAGATCATCTGGATGTTGATGCCTTCTTCTGCCAGGGTGCGGAACATGTTGCTGGCGATGCCGGCATGGGAGCGCATACCGACGCCGATCACGGAAACCTTGGCGATATGCTCGTCGCCGGTGATCTCGCGTGCGCCGATATGGGCTTGCACTTTTTTCAGCACATCCAGGGTTTTCTTGTATTCGTTACGGTGGACGGTGAAGGTGAAGTCGGTGGTGCCATCGGCGCCGACGTTCTGGATGATCATGTCGACATCGACGTTGGCGTCGGCGACCGGGCCGAGGATTTGATAGGCGATGCCGGGACGGTCGGGTACGCCGAGCACGGTGATTTTGGCTTCGTCGCGGTTGAAGGCGATGCCTGAAATAATCGCTTGTTCCATATTGTCTTCTTCCTCAAATGTGATCAGGGTGCCTTCGCCTTCGTCTTCGAAGCTGGAAAGCACG
>CALMWM010000024.1 GCA_937873435.1 uncultured Gallionellaceae bacterium | reverse complement strand
GGTGGATTCGTATAGCCATTGGCTATTGCCTTGTTCGTCGGTGATGCGCAGGCAGGGTACTTGGGGCGCTCCGCCGCCCTGCAATAATGCTTCGCGATGTTGCGGGTCGTTTCTGGCATCGCGCAATTCGATGTTGAGCGACAGGCGGCGGATTGCGCGCCTGACCTTGATGCAGAAGGGGCAGGTTGAGAACTGATATAGGGCCAGGCTGCGGCATTGCAGGTCGACCTGCGATTGTTCGTCGGGTTGGCGAACGATGCCCTTGGGCGTGGTCGCGGCCTCCCAGAGCAGCATGAACGGGCCGAGCACGAGGCGCAAAGTCCTGAAAAAAAGTCTTACCAGCGATTTCATAAATAAATTCCCAAGAAATTAATCGAGCGAGGCCGGCGACAGAAGCCGGAATTGCGGTCAGCCCGGATGCGGGCTGTTGCCGGAGACCAGTTCAGCCGCCATTCCCAGCGTGAGCGATCCGCCCCGCAGCACCCGGCAGCAAACACCGCCGCGCCAGTCCTTGGTCAGTGCGCCGAACAGGCCGGGATGCACCGCCGTCATGCGTTCGCAGGGATCGGTTTCGCCGCTGATCTCCAGCACGGCATCGCCGATTGCGATACGCGAGCCGGTAGATCGGTAGAGCGGCAATTCTCCGACCAGAAGATTGGCCCGGCGTTCCGTCCACGGCAAAATGATGCCGATTTCGTCGCAGGCCGCCTGCCACGCTGCCAGGGACAGCAGCGTGACTTGGCGGGGGCCGGGTTTGCCCCGGCTGTCGCCGATGAGGCCCTCCTGCAAGCTTAATGCGCCCGCATCGTGCAATTGCATCGGCTGCAAGCGTTGCGGTTTGACCGCAATACCGAGCAAGCTGGTTTTCACTCCTGGTCGTCCCCGATACGCAGGCATTCGTCGAGGATTTCCCGCATCCGCGTGGCGCCGAGCTTCTCCAGGGTGCGGATGTTTCGTTCCGGGATTTTATCGGGGCGGGCATATCCGGCGATGGCACGCGCCAATTCGGCTTCGCGCAGGAGATGCAGGATCGGGTAGGGGGAGCGGTTGGTGTAGTTTTCGGCGTCGTCGGGCTGGGTGCCGGCGAACTGGTAATGCGGATGCAGGCTGGCCACCTGGAATTCGCCCTCGTATCCGCCGTCGTCGATCAATGCATCGACGATGCCGAGGAAGTCGTTGTAGTCGAAGAAATCATTCAATACGTAGGGGTGGATCAGCACGGTAGTCTCGACTTCCGCGGCATCGGTCGAGCGCAGCAGTTCCAGCTCCGTCTGGACGTCTGCCAGCAGGTCTTCGGGGCTGTCCGCGGCACTCACCAGGTAGCGTATCTGCCCGCCCTCGTAGGGTTTGCGGGCGAAGGGGCAGACGTTCAGTTCGACCACCACGCGCTCGATCCAGCAGCGGGTGCGGGCTATGATTGTTTCGGTATCTGATGGATTTTTCATGCGCGAATGATACCAGCACATGCGCAGTGCGGATTCATAAGCTGGCGCTGGAATTTTTTGGAAGTGTTAAAACGCTTACCCCTCTTTCCCACATGCCCGACAGCCTGGCGGCTTTGGCACAAGAGCGGGCGAGGGGTGGTAGGCGTTAAATCGGCACAAAACGCCGTTACCCAACTCTACCTGAGCTGGGGGATAGAAGAACCCGGAGCCTCAGCTGGCCGCAGCCTTTCAGGTATCCAGTTTCAGATAGTGAGTGACTGCTTCGGCAAGTTTTTGCGGTTGCAGTTTGGAAACGTAGGCATCCACGCCCATCGCGCGGCCGAGATGCTCGTTGACCGAACTCAGGGACGAATACATCAGTACCGGGATGTCGGCAAAACGCGGGTCGCTCTTGATGTTTTTAGTCAGGACGTAACCGTCCATTTCCGGCATTTCCACGTCAGTCAGCACGAGCTGAATATTGTCCTTGAGTTTTTCACCGCGATTTTCGGCTTCGGTGGCGGCCATTTGCAGAACTTCCCATGCCTGCTTGCCGTTGGTGGCGAAGCGGGCGCCGACATTGAGGGCATTCAGGGTGCGCTCGATCTGTTTGCGGGCGGTGGACGAATCGTCGGCGTAGAACACCGTGTAAGTCTTGTTGTCGGTTACCGTTACGGGACGGATGGCCTGGAAAAGCTGGGTGTCGTCGTACTTGGTGGTTTCCGAGAGGATTTTTTCCATATCCACCATCATCACCAGGCGTTTGTCTGCAAGCTCCGTGACGGCGGTTACCAGTCCTCCCATCTGATCGTTGAGCATCTCGGGGGGGACGTGCATGTCCGACCAGTCGAGGCGCAGGATGGTATCCACCGCCTCCACCAGGAAGCCTTGAACATGCTGGTTGTATTCTGTGACGATCATGATCTGGGGTTTATTCTCGGTCTGTACCCCGACATACTTGACGAGATCCATCACCGGCACGAGCCTTCCCCGCAGGCTGACCATTCCTTCGACGGCCATCGGCATTTCGGGCGCGGCGGTGATCGTCGGCACGCGCATTACCTCGCGGACCTTGAAAACATTCACGCCGAAGGTTTCCCGGCGCCCCGATCGCAGGTCGCAACCCAGGGTAAACAACAAGACTTCCAGCTTGTTGGTGCCGGCGAGCTTGGAGCGCTCGTTAATTTTCTTGAACAGTTCGGACATCGATTGGGTCCTTTTTCAGTTTGCGCCGGGGATATTGCCCCTCCCATTCGCCAGTGTATCCCATCGTCATAGGATGCGCATGTCTTGATTACTTTCCGCCGAGAGAAGCACGGGAAATTGTTTGACTGCGGGCAGGATTTTGTTTTGTGCAAGAGTGAAGCAAGCGGATAAAATGCCGGGTTGACGGTTTTCCCGTGCAAGCGCGGGTGACGTGGAATCTTTTTACAGGAGGCGGGATGCAGGGACTTTCTCAGGCGATTTTTTTCGTGCTTAAAGGGGCTGCCGTGGGTTTCGGCACGCTGGTGCTGACTGGGGTGTCGTCGTATTTCGCGTATGTGCTGTTTTCCCGCCGCGCCCCCAAGTCCGCCTGGCTGTGGGCAAGCGTCGTGTCGCTGGTTTTTCTTGCGGTGATCCTGTATTTCGGCAGTGGACGGGTCTTGCTGGGACATGCCGAGGGGGCGCTCGGCGCGGGGCCGTTGGCGCCCACCGAATCCGACCAGTGGTTCTCTCTTTTCGCCAATGCCATCGGTGGCCTGCTGGGGATTGTCGGCGGAATAAAGCTGCGGACAACCTATTGGCCGGCAAGTGCGCCAACACCCAGCGATGACTAGCACTCGCCGCAGGCTTGAACTGCTGTCTCCCGCCAAGAACCTGGAGTTCGGTATCGAGGCGATCAATCACGGAGCCGATGCGGTGTATATCGGCGGGCCGTCGTTCGGCGCGCGGGCGGCGGCGGGCAATACAGTGGCCGACATCGAGCAGCTGGCGGCCTATGCCCACCGCTATTCGGCGCGGGTGCTGGTGGCGCTGAACACCATTTTGCGCGACGAAGAGCTGGACGAGGCGCAGCGGCTGGTGCAGCAGATTTACCAGGCCGGCGCGGATGCGCTGATCGTGCAGGACATGGGTGTGCTGGAGCTGGATTTGCCGCCGATTGCGCTGCACGCCAGCACCCAGACTGATAACCGCGCGCTGGAGAAGGTGCGCTTCCTGGAGCAGGCGGGGTTCTCGCAGATCGTGCTGGCGCGCGAACTATCGCTGCCGCAGATTCAAACCATAGCCGCCGGAACCAGCGCTACGCTGGAGTTTTTCGTGCACGGCGCGCTGTGCGTGAGCTACAGCGGCCAGTGTTACATCAGCCACGCCCACACCGGGCGCAGCGCCAACCGGGGCGAATGCTCGCAGATGTGCCGCTTGCCCTTTTCGCTGGCGGACGACAGCGGCAAGCTGGTGGCGCGCGACCAGCACCTGCTCTCCCTCAAGGACAACAACCAGAGCGCCAATCTGCGCGCCCTGGCGGATGCCGGTATCCGCTCGTTCAAGATCGAGGGACGCCTGAAAGACCTCTCCTATCTGAAGAACACCACTGCCCATTACCGCCAGCTGCTTGACCGGATCATCGCGGATGTACCCGATTACCAGCCCGCTTCCGCCGGGCGCTGTACGTTCTTTTTCACGCCGCAGCCGGACAAGACCTTCAACCGGGGATCGACCGATTATTTCGTCAACCAGCGCCAGGCCGACCTGGTTTCGCTGCGTTCGCCGAAATTCGCCGGCGAGCCGGTCGGCAAGGTGGCGCGGTTGGGGCGCAATTATTTCGAGATCGAGGGCCAGGCCGCGATCCATAACGGCGACGGGCTGAGTTATTTCGACGGCGACAACCAACTGGTGGGGCTGCGCGTCAACCGCGCCGAGGGCAAGCGCCTGTTCCCCGCCGAAATGGCGAGCGACCTCGCCGTCGGCACCCCCTTGTATCGCAACCGCGATCAGGCGTTCGAAAAACAGTTGGAGAAGAAATCCGCCGAGCGGAAAATCCGGGTGGATTTGCGCTTCGCCGAAACGCCTGAGGGGTTTGTGCTGGCGTTGCGCGACGAAGAAGGTAACGTCGCGACCGCCACTCTGAGTCATGCCAAAGAGGCCGCGCAGCAGGGGGAGCGTGCGTTCGCGGCGATTCGCGAACAGTTGGGCAAGCTCGGCAACACGATCTTCGCGGTCGGGCAGATTACCCTTGATTTATCGGCGCCCTGGTTCATCCCGTCCGGCGCATTGAATGCGTTGCGCCGCGAGGCGGTGGAGGCTCTGGAAAGCGCCCGCCTGGCGACCTACCGGCGTCCTCCCCGTTGGGCTGCGGCCTCGCCGCCGGCGATTTACCCGCAAGCCGAACTGAGTTATCTGGGGAACGTGTACAACCGCCTGGCGCGGGCCTTTTACGCCAAGCACGGGGTGGCGCTGATCGCTTCGGCTTACGAGTGCAACCAGGAAGCCGGAACGGTGTCGCTGATGATCACCAAGCACTGCCTGCGCTACAGCTTCAACCTGTGTCCCAAGCAGGTCAAGGGCATCCGCCCCGACCCGATGACCCTGATCAACGGCAACGAAAAACTCACTCTGCGTTTCGATTGCACACGCTGCGAAATGCACGTGCTGGGCAAGCTGAAAATCGCCAAGCGCGGAGCGGCGGCGAATCAGTCAGGCTGAACCAGTACCCACGGCCTGACCACCAGCGCCCACAGTGTGGCGTCGTTGTCGAACCATGCCTTGGCCTGTGCGTCGCTGACCTGGCCGATCTTTCCTTCGTGGAGCCACTCTTCGACTTGCACCTTGTTGTCTTCGGCAATCTGTACGGCGACGTCGACCAGATCCAGTTCGGCGGCAACGGCGATTGCCATGCCGCCGGCAAAGAAGCGCTGCAATTCGCGCCAGGCGATTTGGGCGGTTTCCAGATTCATTTTGGCGCGCAGAATTTCGGTCGAATTGTCGTTCATGGTTGTCGCAAATGCAGGGTTAAAAAGATAGGGGCGCAATAATCCCACGATTGGCCGAAGTTGTCATTTGGCTACTCGTCCGCCGTCTCAAGCAAACCGTGATGTTGCCGGTGCTTACGGGCTATAATGAGCAGTGCGGACGTTGGGATTTTCCTGGCGTACGCAGTTTCTTTTCTCCACTCATTTTTCAATGCTCAAAACCTCCACCCGCTGGTTTTACAAGATCGCCGCCTACGCCCTGTTGACGATGTGGCTGGTGTTCGCCGTCGCGGTGATGGGCTTGCGTTATGCGGTGCTGCCGCATATCGGCGAATACCGGGAGGCGATTGCAGCTTCTTTTTCGCAAAGCGTGCAGCAGCCTATCGCCATCGGGGGGATAGAGGCGGGCTGGCATGGCTTGCGTCCCTACCTGGTGCTGCGCGACGTGACCGTGCATGATCGCCAGGGGCGTCCGGCGTTGTCCTTGCAACAAGTGGAAGGTACGCTGGCATGGTGGTCGCTGCTGGTAGGCGAGATTCGTTTGTACAGTCTGGAAATTTCCGCTCCGGTACTGGCGCTCCGGCGCGATGCGGCTGGCCATTTCTTCGTCGGCGGGGTGGAAATCAGCCAGGACAGCAGTGAGAAGGGTTTCGCCGACTGGCTGCTGGGTCAGCATCGGGTGATTATCCGAGATGCGGTGATTTCGTGGAACGACGAAAAGCGCCAGGCGCCCCCGCTGGTCTTGAAAAACTTCAATTTTCGCCTGGAAAACAGCGGTTCGCACCATCGTTTCGGAATGCGTTCCGTACCGCCCGCGCAGCTGGCCGGGCCGCTGGATATCCGCGGCGATCTGAAGGGCGCCGATGCCAAGGATTTGCTGGCCTGGCGGGGGGCAATTTATGCCGCGCTGGAGCGTACCGACCTGGCGGCCTGGCGCGCTTGGTTCGACTTGCCTTTCGATCTGCAACGGGGCTACGGCGAGGTGCGGCTGTGGCTTAACGTGGAGCGGGAAGGGCTCGCCGACGTCACCGCAGAGGTCAGCCTGAGCGATATCGACCTGCGCTGGGCGGCGGAGTTGCCGCGGCTCGACTTGGTTTCCGTCAGCGGCCGTCTGGGCGGACGTTTTAGCGCGCCGGGTTATGAGTTGCGTGCCCGCAAACTGACCTTCGCCTCGCGCGACGGTGTGGTGTTTCCGCCGGTGGATATGCTGGCGCGCTTTACCCCGGCAGCCGGCAAGAAAGCAGAAAGCGGGGAGGTTCGTCTCAGCGGTCTCGATTTGGGGGCGTTGGCCGCGCTGGCCGCGCATTTGCCGTTTTCCGCCGAACAGCGCGCGTTGCTGGCGGAAAGCCGGCCGCGCGGCACGCTCCCCGAGCTTTCCCTGAAATGGGACGGCGCATGGCAGTCTCCCCAAAGCTTTAGTGCCAAGGGACGCTTTGACGCCTTGGGTGTCGAAGCGTTCGCGCCAAACCAGGTAGCGAGCGGGCGCAAGTTGCCCGGTTTCAGCGGCATGAGCGGCAATTTCGAGGCCAGCGAGAAGGGCGGCGCGCTGACGTTGAACAGTCGCGGCGCAAGCGCCAGTTTTCCCGGGCTGTTCGACGAGGCACTGGCTTTCGATACCCTGACCACGCAACTCACATGGCAAGTGCATCCCGCCGATGTGGAATTCCACTTGTCCAAGGCGGGATTCGCCAATGCGGATCTGGCCGGCAATGCGCACGGCAGTTACCGCTATACGCCGGGCAAGCCCGGCGAAATCGATTTCAGCGGGCAGTTGACGCGTGCCGACGCGCGCCAGACCGGACGCTATATTCCGTTGGTGGTGGGCAACGACACCCGCGATTGGCTGAATCATTCCATTCTCTCCGGTCACTCGCAGGATGTCAGGTTGCGGCTGAAAGGCAATCTCGCGGATT
>CALMWM010000023.1 GCA_937873435.1 uncultured Gallionellaceae bacterium | reverse complement strand
CCAGGACAACGTGGTGCAAGGCATCGTGCAGATGACCAAGGGACAGAATGCCGCCAAGGTGGTGGCCGCGCTTAAGGAAAAAATCGCCGAAACCGCGAAGCGACTGCCGCCGGGCGTGCGCATCGTGCCTTATTACGACCGCACCGAGCTGATTCACCACACCGTGCATACGGTGGCCGAAAACCTGCTGATGGGCGCTTTCCTGGTGATCGCGATCCTGGTAATTTTCCTGCGCAACTGGCGCGCCGCCTTGATCGTCGCGGCGGTGATCCCGTTGTCGTTGCTGTTCGCCTTCATCCTGATGGATACGCGCGGCGTTTCCGCCAACCTGATCTCGCTCGGCGCCATTGATTTCGGCATCATCGTCGACAGCGCGGTGGTGCTGGTCGAGGCGTTGATGGTGCGGCTGGCGCTGACTTCGGTCGACCATGTGGCGCAGCATAATACCTACGGCTGGCGCTTGCACAACCTGAAAATGACCGCCATCGAAATGGGGCATCCGATACTGTTTTCCAAGGCGATCATTATTCTCGCCTTCCTGCCGATATTCACCTTCCAGCGCGTCGAGGGAAAAATCTTCACGCCGATGACCTATACCCTGAGCTTCGCCCTGCTCGGCGCGATCCTGTTGACCATCACCCTGGTGCCGGCGCTGCTGAGCTACACCATGCGCAGCCATGCGATGGAGGAGAAACATAGCCCGTGGATGCACTGGCTACAGGAAAATTACCGGAAATTGCTGCGTAACATGCACAGCGTGCGCGGGTGGGTAATCGGCGCGGCGGTGCTGCTGCTGGCGCTGTCCTTGGGGCTTGCGCAGTTGTTGGGCAGCGAGTTTCTGCCCAAGCTGGACGAAGGCAACATCTGGTTGAAAATCTCTCTGCCGCCTTCCACCGCGCTCGACAAGACCAAGGAGGTCGAACGCCAGGTGCGCGCCATCGTCAAAAGCTATCCCGAGGTGAATAACGTCATCACCCAGGTTGGGCGCCCGGACGACGGCACCGATCCCAAGGGCCAGAACAACCTGGAAATCATGGCCGACCTCAAACCGACCAAGACCTGGCGTTTCGCCGACAAGGAAGCATTGATTGACGACATGGCGAAAAAAATCAACGTGATGCCTGGCGTGCTCTCCAATTTTTCCCAAGTGATCGAGGACAACGTCGAGGAAGCGCTTTCCGGCGTCCAGGGCGAAATCGCGGTGAAGATTTTCGGCCCCGATCTGGACATCCTGGAAAGCAAGAGTCAGCAGGTCGCCGCGATCCTCGGCGCGATTCCCGGCGCTGCCGACGTGGCGGCAATCCAGGTGGGCGGCCAGACCGAGCTCAATATTATTGCCGACCGCGCGCGCCTGGCGCGCTACGGCATCAATATCAACGATCTCAACAGCACCATCCAGACCGCGCTGGGCGGTTCGGCGGTGAATGTCTTCTTTGAGGGCGACAAGCGCTTCGACGTCACCTTGCGTCTTGCTTATCCCCACCGCGACGCGGTGGACGACATCGCCGCGCTGCCGATAGTGCTGCCCGGCGGCAGCGACACCATTCCGCTGGGCGCGGTCGCCAACGTCGAAATCAAGCAGGGGCCGGGGCGGATCAACCGTGAAGGGGGCGGGCGCATCGCCCTGATCAAGGCCAACCTGCGCGGGCGCGACCAGGGCAGCTTCGTCAAGGAAGCGATGGCACAAGTCAATGAGAAACTCAACCTGCCGCCCGGTTACAGCATGACCTGGGGCGGCCAGTTCGAAAACCAGCAGCGCGCGATGAAACGCCTGATGGTGATCGTTCCGCTGTCGGCGGTGATGATCTTCATGCTGCTGTTCTGGGCCTTCCGCTCGCTCAAGAATGCCTTCCTGGTGCTGCTGATGATGCCCTTCACGCTGATCGGCGGCCTTGCCGGGCTGGCGCTGGCCGGCCTGCACCTGTCGGTTTCGGCGGCGGTCGGCTTCATCGCCGTCGCCGGCATCTCGGTGCAAAACGGCGTGATCATGGTCGAACAGATCAAGGAGCTGGTGCGTAACGGCCAAAGCGTGGCCGACAGCGTCCTCGAAGGCGCCGTGCGGCGCCTGCGCCCGATCCTGATGACCGCGCTGATGGCCGGCCTCGGCCTGTTGCCGGCGGCGCTGTCGCACGGCATCGGCTCGGAAACCCAGCGTCCCTTCGCCGTGGTGATCGTCGGTGGGCTGGTCTCCGCGACGCTATTGACGTTGATCCTGCTGCCGCTGCTGTATCCGTATTTCAGTGACGAGCGGGATGGGGCGGGGCAGAACGAGTAGGGGAAACCGGCGCTCTGCCGACTTCATGGGGCGGTTGCATCGCTATATTTTGTCTTTGCCGAGCGCCCGCAGGTTCGCCAGAGCGCGCAGGTTCTCCGGTTCGAGCGCGAGGGCGCGGCGGTAGGCGTTTTCCGCCTCCGCGCTACGTCCCGCCTGGCGATAGGCGTAGCCCAGATTGTTGAAAGCGCGGGGATTGTGCGGTGCTTTGGCGGCTACGTCCGCCCAGAAGCCGATTTCGTCGCGGTACACGCTATTGCGTTGCGCTGTTGCCAAAGTCAGCGCGGCGAGCACAAGCAGCGCCGTCGGCCGCCACCTATGCGGCCTGCCGTATTGTGCCAGGCGGCTTGCCGCATAGCCGGCCAGCCAGAACAGGCCGATGCCGGCCAGGTAGAAATGGCGCTCGTTGACCGCATCGAGGCGCGGCCACAGGGTTTGGGTGGGCAGCAAGTGCAGGAAGAACCATGTTACGCCGAGTCCCAGCCACGGCCTGCGCCGCAGTTGCACCAGGCCGAACAGCAAAATCCCCACGATGGCG
>CALMWM010000022.1 GCA_937873435.1 uncultured Gallionellaceae bacterium | reverse complement strand
TTGGCGCGAGCGAGGGTATTGTAGATTTTCAGCATGGTCAGCCCTGTTCCTTGGCCCACGAATCCTTCAGCGTTACGCTGCGGTTGAACACCAGCTTGCCGCCCGGCTGGTGGTCGCGCCGGTCGGCGCAGAAATAGCCGAGGCGTTCGAACTGGTAGCGGGTTTCCGGCGCGGCATCCTTGACGCACGACTCGACCCAGCCTTGCACCACGGTCAGCGAAGCGGGATTGAGGAAATCGGTGAAATCGCGTGCCTTGTCGCCGTCCGGTTGGGCCACGGTGAACAGGCGGTCGTAGAGGCGAATCTCGGCGGGCAGCGCGTGGGCGCACGACAGCCAGTGGATCACCCCTTTTACCTTGCGCCCCTGCGGGTTCTTGCCGAGGGTGTCGGGGTCGATCGAGCATTTGAGCTCGACGACGTTGCCGGCGGCGTCTTTCACTGCTTCGTCGCACTTGACCACATAGCTGTAGCGTAGCCGCACTTCGCCGCCGACGGTAAGACGCTGCCAGCCGGGCGGCGGGGTTTCCGCGAAGTCGTCGGCTTCGATCCAGATTTCCGGGGCGAATGGCACGACCCTGGCGCCGAATTCGGGGTGATTGGGATGGAAACCGGCTTCGCGCGACTGCGCCTCGCCGAAGTTGGTGATGGTCACCTTCAACGGCTTGATCACAGCCATCACGCGCGGGACGCGGGTCTCCATGTCTTCGCGGATGCAGCCTTCGAGCACGCTCATATCGATGGTGTTGTCGCTCTTGGAAACGCCGATGCGCCGCGCGAACTCGCGGATGCCTTCGGGCGTGTAGCCGCGCCGCCGCATCCCTGAAATGGTCGGCATACGCGGATCGTCCCAGCCGGACACGATGTTCTGCATCACCAATTGCAGCAGCTTGCGCTTGCTGGTGATGGTGTATTGCAGTTCCAACCGCGAAAATTCGATCTGTTGCGGGTGGCATGGCACCGGCAGCTGATCCAGGCACCAGTCGTAGAGCGGACGGTGATCCTCGAATTCCAGCGTGCAAATCGAGTGGGTGATGCCTTCCAGCGCGTCGGAAATGCAGTGGGTGTAGTCGTACATCGGGTAGATGCACCACTTGTCGCCGGTGCGGATGTGGTGGGCTCTTTTAATCCGATAGATCACCGGGTCGCGCAAGTTGATGTTGGGCGAGGCCATGTCGATCCTGGCGCGCAATACCTTGCTGCCGTCGGCGAATTCGCCGTTTTTCATGCGGATGAACAAGTCGAGGTTTTCCTCGACAGATCGGTCGCGGTAGGGACTGTTCTTGCCCGGCTCGGTCAGCGTGCCGCGGTAGGCGCGCATTTCGTCCGGCGTCAGTTCGCAGACGTAGGCCTTGCCCTGTTTGATCAGGTCGACGGCGTAAGCGTAAAGCGCGTCGAAGTAATCCGAGGCCCAATGCACCTCGCCGTCCCACTGGAAGCCCAGCCAGCGCACGTCGTCCTGGATGGACTGGGCGTATTCCTCGCTTTCCTTTTCGGGATTGGTGTCGTCGAAACGCAGGTTACACTTACCCTGGTAATCCAGCGCCAAACCGAAATTAAGGCAGATCGACTTGGCGTGGCCGACGTGCAGATAGCCGTTCGGTTCGGGCGGAAAACGGGTGACGATGCTTTGATGTTTGCCGCTTTTCAGGTCTTCTTCGACGATATTGCGGATAAAATGGGGGACAGGCGTCGGTTCGTTACTCATGGGAATCGGCTCGATTAGGGAATAACTGTGGAGATTGAAGGCGCTTCTTGCTAGAATTCAGCCTGTTTTTAATGCCAAAAAGTATACCATCAAAATGAGTCGTTTTCGCACCACCCTGAAGGCCGGCGCCTTGGTTTGCGCGCTATTCATGGCATACAGCCACCCTGTCGCAGCTGACGAATTGCAGGACATCAACATCCTCTACAAGAAGGGGGAATCGGTTAAAGCGCTGGAGCGCCTGGAAAGCTATCTCGCCGCCAAACCCAAGGACGTACAGGGCGTCAAGATCGCCCAGGCGCGTTTTCTTAAAGGCTTGATCCTCGCGGAACAAGGCAAGACAGCAGAAGCGATCAAGGTATACGTCGGCCTCACCGAAGACTATCCCGAGCTGCCCGAACCATACAACAACCTCGCCGTGCTCTACGCCTCGCAAAACCAGCTGGACAAGGCAAAATCTGCGCTGGAAATGGCAATCGGCACCCACCCCAGCTATGCCACCGCCCACGAGAACCTCGGCGACATCTACGCCAAGATGGCCAGCCAGGCCTACGACAAGGCACTGCAACTGGACAAGGGCAACGCCGCCGCGCAGACCAAGCTGGCACTGGTGAAAGAGATGTTTTCCAATAGCGGCAAGCCTACTCACGCACCGATCAAGGCCGAGGTCGTCAAGCTTGCGGCGCCAACGCCGGTCGTGGCACCGCCTGTCGTGACGCCGCCCATAGCCGTTAAACCTGCCAAACCCGCTGCCGAGGTCAAACCGGCAGCGGAAGCCAAACCCACCCCAGCGGTCAGGGAAAAACCTGCCGAAAGCAAGTCGGACAGCGAAACCGAGGCTGTCAAGGCACTCAACGCCTGGGCCAAAGCCTGGTCGAGCAAGAACGTCGGCGCCTATCTGGCTGCATATGCCAAAGACTTCAAAACGCCGGGTGGGGAAAACCGCTCCGCCTGGGAAAAAACCCGCAAGGATCGCATCAGCCGCCCCAAATCCATTCATGTCGCCATCGACTCGCCGCGCGTAACAATGAACGACAGCAGCCACGCCACAGTCACTTTCCGGCAAACCTACAAATCCGATGCGCTGACCACCTCCACAACGAAGACCGTGGTTTTCGTCAAATCCGGCGACAAGTGGCTAATTTTACAAGAACGAGTCGGCCGTTAGGCGGTTCCGGCGGTTTCTTATGAATTTACCCTACAAGCGTTTAAGCTCGTCTGCCCACTATTGTTTCTTGTTGCTGGGGTTATTGCTTCCCCTGTCGGCAGGGGCGATGGGCAGCAAGCCCCCCAAGCAAGCGGAACAAGCACCCGCCGCCGTAGTCATGCCCAAGGAACTGGACGCCATGCTCGCCAAAACCCTGGGGGATGTCAGCGCGAACCGGCTAGGCGTTGCCATGCAGGATGTCGAGGCGATGCTCCATGCTTATCCCAACTTCCGCCTCGCACACCTGATTCGCGGCGACTTGTTGATGGCCAAGGCGCATCCGATCAGCAACATCGGCAATGCGTCCGGCGCTGTGCGTCAGACCGCCGACCTGCGCGACGAAATCCGCATACGCCTGCAACATCTCAAGGATAAAGTCCCGACCGGTCGCGTCCCCAAATACCTGCTCCAGTTTCAGCCGGAACAGCGCTATGCGGTGGTAGTCGACATCGACAAGGCGCGCCTCTACCTATTCGAGAACGCCAACGGCGAAGCGCGCTACGTGGCCGACTACTATGTCAGCAGCGGCAAGGCAGGGGCGGAAAAAACCCGGGAAGGCGACCAGAAAACTCCGCTCGGCGTGTATTTCGTCACATCCAGCCTACCCCGCAGCCAGTTGACGGACTTTTACGGCGTCGGCGCTTTCCCGATCAGCTATCCCAACGAATGGGATCGCCAACAGGGCAAGGACGGCCACGGCATCTGGCTCCACGGCGTCCCCAGCGACACTTACAGCCGCCCGCCGCGCGCCAGCAACGGCTGTGTGGTGTTGACCAACCCGGACATGATCAAGCTCGGGAAAGACCTGCAAATCGGCCTGACCCCGGTCATCATCAGCGATCATGTGGAATGGACGGATGCCAAGGAACTCGCCGCCCTGCGCAGTGAACTCAATCGCAGTCTGGAAGCTTGGCGCAGCGACTGGGAATCGCTTGATAGCGACAAATATCTGCGGCATTATTCGCAGAACTTTTCCGCATCCGGGCAGACCTACCGTGCCTGGGCCGAGCAAAAGCGTGCGATCAATGCGGGCAAGTCCTGGATGAAGATCAAGCTATCGAACGTCAGCCTGTTTGCTTACCCAGGCGACGACAAGATGATCGTCGCCACTTTCGAACAGGATTACAGCAGCAACAATCTGAAAAACCAGATGCGCAAGCGCCAGTACTGGAAGCAGGAAGACGGCGTGTGGCGCATCCTTTACGAGGGGGGAGCATGAAAAAAACGATCATCGCCGGGTTTTGTCTGATCCTGCTCGCAAACACACCGGTTCACGCCGACAACCCGCTGGTAAGAATGGCGACCACCCAGGGCGAGATTATCTTCGAGCTCTACCCTGAAAAAGCGCCGCTCACCGTCGCCAATTTCCTGAGTTACGTTAACAGCGGCTATTACAATGGCACCATTTTCCATCGCGCAATCAACAAATTCGTGGTTCAGGGAGGCGGCTACACCCCGGACTTGCAGCCCAAAGCGACTTCGGCCCCGATCCCCAACGAAGCAGCCAACGGACTGAAAAACGAACGCGGTTCGCTGGCGATGGCGCGCGCTTACGATCCCGATTCAGCCACCTCGCAGTTTTATATCAATCTTGACGACAACAAGTACCTCAACTACCGTGCACCGGATCCGAAATATTTCGGTTACTGCGTATTCGGTAAAGTCGTCAAGGGCTTGGAGATCGCCAAGAAAATCTCGCTGCTGCCCACCGGCCCAGGCGGCATTTTTTCATCCGATGTCCCCATGGAAAGCGTGTTGATCGAGCAAGCCGAAGTCCTTCCCGGCTTGCCGAAAATCGCAGAACCGGCTCCCCCTCTTCCCAAAAAACGTAAAGGATAAATCATGGTCAAACTCCATACCAACTTCGGCGTCATCACCCTGCAACTGGATACTGAAAAAGCCCCCATCACCGTCGCCAACTTCCTCAAATACGTGGAAAAAGGCTTTTACGAGAATACGCTATTCCATCGCGTGATCGACGGCTTCATGATCCAGGGCGGCGGATTCATGCCGGGCATGATCCAGAAGGAAACCATGGAGCAGATCCAGAACGAAGCTGCCAACGGCCTGAAGAACGAGGCCTACACCATCGCCATGGCGCGCACTCCGAACCCCCATTCGGCATCCAGCCAGTTTTTCATCAACGTTTCCGACAACAGTTTCCTCAACTATACCGCCCCCACCCCGCAAGGCTTCGGCTACTGCGTGTTCGGCAAGGTAACGGCAGGCCAGGACGTGATCGACCGCCTCAAGAAGGTCAAGACCGGCAGCCAGTCCGGTCATCAGGACGTTCCGGTGGAAGATGTGATCATTGAAAAAGCAGAAATCTGTTAAGAGCCAGTAATGAGTGATGGGGAATGTGCAAGCCCCATCACCCATCACCCATCAAGCTGTGCCCACCCTTTTCATCTCCGACCTGCATTTGTGCGCCGCCAGGCCGCATGTGACACAACGTTTTTTGCATTTTTTGCAGGAAGCAGCACCGCAAGCCGAAGCCTTATACATCCTCGGCGATCTGTTCGAATACTGGGTGGGCGACGACGACCTCGCCGAACCGCTGCACAATACAATCACACAGGCATTGGCG
>CALMWM010000021.1 GCA_937873435.1 uncultured Gallionellaceae bacterium | reverse complement strand
GGAAACGTGGGCGCCAGCTTCTGCGCAAGCGCTTGGAAGGTGATGCGATTCCTCTCGAACCGTTTGTCCAGTCGATTGCATTCGACGCGACTATTTATCGGGCGCCGCGCACCGCGGTGTTTCTCTCCGGCGAAACCGATGCCGTGCCCCATGCGCTGCTGCATAATCTGAAACACAATATCATGCTGCATCAACGCATCGCCATCGTGACCGTGCGCGTCGAGGACATCCCATATGTTCCCGAAGCGGAACGGGTCGCGGTCGCTTCCCTGGCCGAAGGATTTTACCGCATCAAGGTACGCTACGGCTTCAAGGACGAACCGGACATTCCTCGTGCGCTGGAACTATGCGCCTCCCAAGAGGTAGCTTTCAACCTGATGGAAACCTCGTTCTTCCTCGGGCGCGAGACGTTGATTCCCAAGCTCGGCTCGGAAATGGCGCTGTGGCGCGAGAAACTGTTCATCGCGATGTTCCGCAACGCCGGCAGTGCGGCCGGCTTCTTCAAACTGCCGCCCAACCGGGTGGTGGAAATGGGGACTCAGGTGGTGCTGTAGGTCGGGCACGCTGTGTCCGACGATTGGAGTTTTGTTGGGCACGGCGTGCCCAACCTACATGTCGAGCGGCTCCAGTACCCGCGAATGCCAGTTCAGCACCGCGGTGCGCATGTACATCTTGTCCGCCAGTTGCGGGAATTCGTTGCGGATGACTGCAGCGGCGAATTGGGAGAGGAAGCGCGATTTCAGTTCGGCGCGGGCGCGGTCCACGCCGATTTCGGTATACGGGGCGGAGGCCAGCAGCAGGAAGCCGTCCGCGGGGATGCGCCCGGCTTGCATGTTGCTCTCGATGATGCCCGCCGCCTTGCGGATCGGGTCGGCCAAATCCGGGCTGTAGGGGCCGATGATGAGGGCGAGGTTGGGCATGTGCAGGAAATCGAAGCCGCGTCCGAGGCAGATCATCCATTCGCGGTGTTCGATATTCAGCGCGCGCGAGGTCTGCTTCACTTCGGCGATGTGGGCGATGTTGCCGAGCAGTAGCGGCAGCAAGTCATGGCGCACCTGGTTGGGCATATCGGGAAACAGCGCGGCGAGGCGCAGCGGCAGGGTGCTCTCGTCGGCGGGGGTCAGCTGCGCGGCCTCCAGCGTGGCGCCGTTGCTGCCGTGCAGGATCAGCGCGTCCTCGTCGGTTTCGAAGCCGCAGACGATGGGGTAAACCGTGGCGTGGCCGCTGCCGAACACCTGTTCGACCTGGCGCTTGATGGCTTGGGTGTGGGCGATGGCGGCTTCGGTGTCGTAGCAGAAGCCGGCGCAGCCGCGCTGTTTGTCGCCTTTGGAATAATGGTAGGTGATCAGCATCAGCACCCGCCGCCCGCCGGACACCACGTCGTGCACGTAGTTGGCGAGGACTTCGCCGAGGTGCGGCCAGCCCAGGTTGAAGATACCGCCGAGGTTGCGGATCGGCTGGATGATGCCGGGCGGGGTGTTGGTGGCGACCGGGATGTTGATGCGCCCGTCCATACATTTCAGCACCACGATGGCGCTGGGATGTTCGGCGAGGTAGCGCTCGCGGGCAAGAAATGCCTCGGGGCTACAATAATCGGCGGAATGCCGGCGCGCCACCTCGAATAGCCAGTCGACGCGCTCGTCGATGGTCTTGCTGTGAATGTCCATGTTTCAGCACCTTTCCACGTCAAATATACCCAATCGATGCGGCAGAATCCATGTCTGTGACAATGTCATGGAACGTTGCCGGTATAATTCAATCGTAGCACCTACGAACGAAAGGCTGGCGGTGGCAAGAAAGCTTATCAAAATCAAAGACCTGAATCCCGGCATGTATGTCGACGAGATCAATTGCAGCCTCAAGGAGCGCGACCTGATCGGCGAAACCCGCAATTTCCTGATCATCGGCAGACATGAGATCGAGCGCCTCGCCGCGCTGGGCGTGCAGGAGCTTTACATCAACCCGGAAAAGGGGCTGGACTATTCCGACGAGGACGAAGAACGGAAAAAAGCGAATCAGGCTATCGCCGAACTAGCGCGCCTGAAGAACGCGCAAAACGCCCAAGCCCCCAAGGCGCTGGCGGACGAACTCTACGAAGCACGGGTACTGCTGAGCAAAGCACGCGGCGAGCTGGAAAACACTATCGCCAGCCTGCGCGCCGGCAGGAAAATCGAAATCGTGGCGTTCCTCCCGCTGCTCATGGAAATCTACAAATCGGTCAGCGACAACAAGGATGCCATCGTCACGGTGTGCCGCAAGAAGCAAAAAGGCGGCTATGCACTGGAGCATTCGGTCAGCCATTGCGCCTTGATGATGGCCTTCGGCCAGACCCTGGAAATGGAGCGGGCCGCCGTGCTGGAACTGGGGCTCGGCGGCCTGTTCCACGACATCGGCAAAATCCGGGTTCCCGACGCGATCCTCGATAAGCCGGGCAAATTGACGGCGGAGGAAATGACGATAGCCCGCAAGCATCCCGCCTGGGGCGGCGAATTCGTCAAAAGCGCCGTTGGCTTTCCCGAAAGGGCGCTGGCGGTGGTGATGGAGCACCACGAACGCCTCGATGGCACCGGCTATCCCAACCAGTTGAAGGATCACGCCATTTCCCTGTTCGGCCAGATGGCCGCCATCGTCGATGTCTACGATGCCTGTATCTCGATCCGCGCCTACGGCGCCGCCGCCGATCCTTGCCTGGTGATCCGCCAGCTTTTCGCTGGCGCGGGCAAGCAGTTCCACCAGGAGCTGGTGCAGCAATTCATCAAGACCATCGGAATTTTCCCGGTCGGCACGCTGGCACGGCTGGAGAGCAACAAGCTGGCCATCGTGATCCGCCAGACCAAGAGCCTGACCCAGCCGATGGTGCGCATCGTCTACGACCTGAAGCACAATTGCTTCATGCCCCCGGAAGACGTCGACCTTTCCCGCCCGCGCCCGAAAATGGACAAGGTGGTGGGGCACGAATCCCCGGAAAAATGGAACATCGACCCGTTCCGTTTCATCTCGCCGGAACTCGCCAATATCAGGGAAGAGTGAAGCTGGCTGCCGACGAATTGCCGCGCGGTCAACGGGGTAACGTCGGCAGTTCGAATGACAACAAACCGCTCAGTTCGCGGCCATCATCCGCATGTTCGCCCGTCTTGGCGGCGACGGGTTTCAATGTCACGGCATCATTGAGCGCAGGATTGACCAGGGTGATTTCAGTCCCGCGCCGTTTCATGGCAGCATGTTCAACGGGAAAAATCACGGTCATCGGCGAACCGTTGTCCCGGCGTTCCTGCCATTCGGCAAACGAGCATACGGGCCTGCATTCCTGAATTCGCGTAGCCATTTCGAAACGATACTCCTGGCGCAAATCCTCGCTGAGCGCAGACGCGCCGTAATCCATCGAAGAACGCGCGGGCGCAATCCGTTGTTGAGGACCCAACCCCAGAAAACCCATGATCGTTCGGATGATGCCCATGATTGTTATCCTCGTTGATTAAGCCGGAATTCAGTTTATCGGAATCCACCAGGGCGAAAAACTGTAAGAAATGACAGGGGCGGGACAAATGGAAAAATCGTAATTTAGAAATATGAGGGTACGCGGCTTCTCACGAAACCTCGCCGTCCATGTAATACCACGCGCCGTCTTCCCGCACGAAGCGGCTGATTTCGTGCATCCGCCCGGCCTTGCCGCCGACCTTGTAGCGCGCGACGAATTCCACCGTGCCGCTGCTGTCGTCTACCCCGCCGCCAGACTGCTTCAATATTTTCAAACCCAGCCAGCGCAGCCCGTCGTCTTCCAGTTCAAGCGTTTCGGGACGGGTGGAGGGATGCCAGGTGCGTAGCAGGTAGGCCGCGTCGCGCCGGATATAGGCGCAGTAGCGCGAACGCATCAGCGCTGCCGCGGTGGGTGCGGCGCTTGCGCCGGTCAGGCAGGGAGCGCAACAGGCTGAGAATCGCCGGCCCGAATCGCACGGGCAAAGCTCGGCGGATGGATTGGGGTTTTTCGCCATGTTATTTCCTTGCCTGATCCAGCACCGCACACAGTTGGCGGGCGCCCTCCAGCAGGCGCGGCGTGGCGCGGTGGAGGAAGTCGGGGTTGATCGCATACAGCCGGTTGCGGCGCACCGCATCGAGCTGCGGGTATTGCCGCCAGTATTCGGTGTTGCCGTTGACCACGATGACGGCGGGATCGGCGGCCAGCAAGCTTTCCAGCGAAACCGTGGGCGTCAGCGCGGGAAGCGCGGCGTAGGGGTTGACGCCGCCGCACAAACGCATGACTTCGTCGATCAGGTGCTGGCCGTTGACGGTCAACAGCGGGCGGTGCCAGAGCTGGTAAAACACGCTGACCGGACGGGCATCGCGATAGCGGTTTTCCAGCACGTGCAATTCGCGGCGAAATGCGGTGGCCTCGCGGGCGGCTTGCGCCGGGGTTCCCGCCAGGCGCCCGATGGTTTCGATCTGGCGCGGGATGTCGCCGAGATGGCGCGCATCGCTGATGTAGAGGGGAATGCCGAGTGTCTTCAGGCGCTCCAGGTCGCGCGGCGCATTGCCGCCGCGCCAGCCGATGATCAGGTCGGGACGCAATTGCAGCACGCGTTCCAGGTCGATTTTGCCGTAACCGCCGATTTGCGGCAGGGCTTTCGCGGCGGCTGGATAGTCGCTCCAGGCGCTAACGCCGACCAGTTTGTCCCCGGCGCCGGCGGCGTAGACCAGCTCGGCGAGGCTAGGCGCGAGGGTGACGATACGTTGTGCCGGCGTTGGGAGGACGGGTTCGTCGCTGTTGCCGGCGAATGCGGCACAGGGCAGCAGCGCCAGCAGCAGCGCGCAAAAAAACGCCTTACAGCCTGCCGTCGTGAAAAACCAGGGAGGCGACCGCATCGCTGCCTTGTCCTTCGATCTTGAAGCGGGTGACGGCGGCATAGGCGACTTCGATACGGAACATGCTGCCGGGCGGAATATTCAACACCTGCGCCAGCGCCATGCGGATGATGCCGGCGTGGGCGACCACCAGCACATGCTGTCCGGTGTAGCGCGCCAGCATCTCCTCCCAAGCCGCGCGGTAGCGGGCGATAAAACCATCCAGGTCTTCCGCGCCGGCGGGGCGGCAATGCACAGGATCGCGGCGGTAGCGCAGGATCGCGCCCGGTTCGGCGGCGTTGATCTCGTCCGAGGTTTTACCTTCCCAGGCACCGTAGCCGAGTTCCGCCAGACGCTCGTCGACGGCGCACGGAATCCGGCGCTGCTGGCCCAGTTCACGGGCGAATTCGGCGCAACGCAACAAGGGGGAGGAAACGATCTGCTGCCACGGGCTGTGTTCGCCCACGGCCTGGCGCATCTGACTCCAGCCGGCTTCGCTCAAGGGATCGTCGGTCTTGCCACGATAGCGGCGCCCGCCCACGGGCTCGCCGTGGCGGATGAAATCGATCAGGGTTTTGCTCATGACTGAAGACAAAAACAGTTTTGAATGTTTAGTGTTGAGTTTTTAGTTAATGTCGCCGCGCCAGGCGCGTCGTTATTGAATCAGGCGCGAAGCGCATACCACAACTCAGCACTAAACACTCAACACTAATAACTGCTCTTAAAATTAGGCGACCCAGGTGGCGACGGTGAACAGCGTAATCAGCGCCAGCCACAGCACAGCGGCGCGCCAGATCAGGCTGACCGTGCTCAGCAGGTAGTCGGCATCGGCATCGTCGCCCAAGCCGAGTTCGGCGCGGAATTCGACTTCGCCGCCGACCGGCAGCGGTTCGCCGAGACGCACGCCGAGCGCACCGGCGCCGCTGGCGAGGACGATGCCGATACCGTGCTGCGCCCAGCCTTCTGCCTGGGTGCGCCAGCAGTACACCGCGTCCTCGAAATCGCCGACGATGGCGAAGCTCAAGGCGGTCAGGCGCAACGGCAGCCAGTCCACCCATTCGAATACCTGTGCCGCGAAATAGCCGAACTGGCCGAATTCGTATTCGTCCAGTCCGCCCCATTTTTGTCCGACCACCTGAGCCAGGCGGTAGAACACCGCGCCGGCCGGGCCGAGCACCAGGAACCACGCGACCACGCCGAACAAATGCTTGTGCGAT
>CALMWM010000020.1 GCA_937873435.1 uncultured Gallionellaceae bacterium | reverse complement strand
GTCAGCGGCCATCTCGGCGACCACGGCGTCGCGATCATGTCGCTGCGCGAAGACTTGCGCTTCGAGACCGCGATCAGTTCCGACACCGCCGCGCTGCACGGCCTGGTCGCCGCGATGGTGGCCGCAGTGCCGGACATCCATTGCCTGCGCGACCCGACCCGCGGCGGCCTGGCTACCACCCTCAACGAAATCGCCGGCCAATCCGGTGTCGGCATGATGCTGCGCGAGACCGCCATCCCGATCCGCGGCCAAGTCAAGGCTGCCTGCGAATTTCTCGGCCTCGACCCGCTGTACGTCGCCAACGAAGGCAAACTGATCGCCATCTGCGCGCCTGAGCATCGCGAAGCCCTGCTCGCGGCCATGCGTGCCCATCCGCTCGGACAAGATGCTGTCGTCATCGGCGAGGTGATCGAAGACAGCCACCATTTCGTGCAGATGGAAACCGCCTTCGGCGGAAGGCGCATCGTCGACTGGCTGACCGGCGAACAGTTGCCGCGAATTTGTTGACCCCTCAGGTACATCGCCTGTCAGGCTTGAAGAATCCGGGAGAATCTGACAGACTCTGAGCGGTTCCGACAGACCCAAGACCATCCCGCGCGAAAACTGCGAAATCATTCGAATCCCCAAGGTAGCGCGCACCAGCCTGCTTGCGGATAACTGAACACCATGGCACAAAACAAAACCGAGAACTGGAAGCAGAAATTGGCGGAACTGGCGGCGACTTATGCCGGCCATCCCTTGCTGGCCGAACTGGAAGCGATGGTCGAGCGCTACAACAAGCTGGAAGTACGCCTCGGGAAAGTCGTGAGCATCAGCGACAAATTGCAGCGCGACATGATTCAGCTCAATCAGACCCTGGAAAAGATGGCGCAAACCGATGCGCTGACCGGGCTACTCAACCGCCACGGCATGAGCAAGTGCCTGCAAGCTGAATGGAACCGCATGAAACGCGAAGACGTCCCATCGGGCTTGCTGATCCTGGATATCGATCACTTCAAGCGTGTCAACGATACTTTCGGCCATGCGGTCGGCGACCGGGTACTGGCGGAAATGGCCAAGCGACTGAAAGACATAACGAGAAACTACGATTCCTGCTGCCGCTGGGGCGGCGAAGAATTCCTGGTGCTGTTGCCAGACACTGGCCGCGATGGCGTCGAGACGGTTTACCAGAAGCTGCGCGAAACACTGGACGACAATCCCATCATCGAAGGCGATCAACCGATCAAGATCACTTTCAGCGCCGGTGCCCATATTGCATACGCAGGCGAGACGCTGGACGAATGCATCAAGCAGGCCGACGATGCGCTCTACCGGGCAAAACGCAGAGGTCGCAACTGCCGTGCCTGGAGCAAGCCTGCCGCACCGGCCAAAACAAAAAAACCTAGGCGGACGGGATGAAATTTTCTGTAAACAGCCTGCGCTCCCGCTTCCTGCTCCTGACAGGGTTCATCTTCGTGTTGCTGGGAGTCGGTGCGATGCTGGTCTTCGAGCAGGTTACGGAACCGATCGCCTTCGGTCTCGGCACTCGCTTTGCGGAAAAGCAGGTACTGTACGACCAGACGAAAATCGAAGGCCTGTTGAGCCGGGAAATCGCCCTTTCCCTCAAGCTCGCCGATTCGCCGCTGCTGCACGACTGGGCGGAACACGAAGCAGACCCGGCCCTGCGCGGGATGGCATTGCGCGAACTCGAAAGCTATCGCCGCCTGTTCCACGATCAAAGCTACTTCTTCATCGTCCGCAAGTCCCTGCACTACTACTTCAATGACCGTGACAACAAGTACGCCGGCAAGGAACTGAGTTACACACTCGAACCGAATAACCCCAGGGACGTCTGGTTCAAGACTTCGTTGCAAGACAGCAGGCCTTACCAGCTCAACGTGGACTACGATGCGGTGCTGAAAGTGCTCAAGGTGTGGATCAACACCCATGTCTACAACGACAAGCATGAAATCATCGGGATTGCCGGTTCGGGTATCGACATTTCCGATTTTCTCCGCGATTTTCTTTCCGTCGGCAGCAGTGGCATGACACGTATGCTGGTCGACAACGGCGGCGCGATCCAGGCACACCCCCGTATCAAGCTGATCGACCTGAACACCAAGGCCAAGATCGTCCACAGCACGATTTACCAGTTGATCAGCAGCGAAAACGAACGCCAGCAGTTGCGCGCGGTTTTCGCCAGTCTTACCTCGGGCAAGGAAAGCGTGGCAACGCTGCCGCTGACTATCGAAGGACATAAATCGCTGGTCGGCGTGGCACACCTCAAGAAGCTCGACTGGTTCGTACTGACTGCGATGGATACCAAAAGCCTGGTTCCGCGCTCGGCGTTCCTGCCGCTCGGCGTGCTGCTGCTGCTCAGCCTGCTGCTGACCATCGGGCTGGTGCTGGCATTGCTGAACCGCCTGATCATCTCCCGCATCGAACGGATGGATCAAGCCGCCAAGGAAGTCGCCAACGGGAATTATGCGATCGACCTGCCGGTGGTCGCCAATGACGAGATCGGCCGGCTTTCCGGGGAATTCAACAACATGGCGGGCGCCTTGCGCGATTACACCGGGCACCTGGAAGAAAAGGTAAGCGAGCGCACTGCCGAACTTGCCGATGCCAACAAGCAGTTGTCGGCGGTGAATGCCAAAGTGCAGGAATCCATCTCCTACGCCTCGCTGATTCAAAGCTCACTGCTGCCCTCCGCCGGCGACTTCGCATCCGTCGGCGAACTGGCCACCATCTGGCGACCGCGCGACAGCGTGGGCGGCGATTTCATCCTCGCCGAACGGGCCGGCGACACCTGGTGCCTGGCGCTGCTGGACTGCACCGGCCACGGCGTGCCGGGCGCGCTGATGACCATGGTCGGCGACAGCATCGTGCGCCGCGCCATCTCCGAGCAAGGACTGGATCATCCCGAACAGTTGGCACAAGCCATCGACAAGCTATTGCGCGAGTCGATCAATCGCACCGACGCGCCCGGCGGCTTCGACCACGGCATGGACATGGGGCTGCTGATCCTGAACCCCTCCTCGCACAGCGCGCTGTTCGTGGGAGCGGGGATCGACCTTCACCTGATGCAGCAAGGAAGCCTGACCCGCCTGAAAGGCGGGCGCAAAGGCGTCGGTTATGCGCGACGACGGCCCAGCGGCTTCGGCTTGCATAAAGTGCTCCTGCAAACGGGCGACCGGCTGTTGATGAGCAGCGACGGCCTGTACGACCAATCCGGCGGCGAAATGGGCTACGGATTCGGGCGCAGCCGCTTCGAAGCGCAACTGAGAGCAACCGCCGCGCTACCCCTGTCCGGGCAAATGCAGGCGCTGGAAGCCGCTCTGCTGGCTTACCAGCAGGACAAACCGCAGCGGGACGACATCTCGGTCGTGGGAATGATGATCGACTGACGCCGATTATGCCGATGAATGAGATACGCAATATCTCTTGTGCCCAGGCCGCAGGCTGTCGGGTATGAGTCTCAGACTAGCGAAATCTATGCAACACCCTTGCCAGCCAGTAGAATCCTTTCAACTAACCTGTAGGCGACACGAATGTATTTCAACCTGTTGCAACTGAAGAAAACGCTGGAAGAGGCGAACATCCTGATCTGCTTCAACGGACCGTTCTCGCAGAGCATCATCGAGGAACTCGGAAACGCGGTGCGGCGCTACCTCAGCAACGACCAGATGGAATCGGCGGTGTTGATGGATGTTTTTTCGGTGTACATCGAGCAGACGCAGAACATCCGCAACTATGCGCGGCGCCGCGAAGCGCTAGGCGACAAAAATCCGGCGTACGAAATGGCCACGGTGCTGATCGGACGCGACGGAGACCGCCACATCGTCGCCTCGGGCAACACCGTCCACGCGGACGATGCGGCTGCGCTGGCAGCGACCATCGACGAACTCAATGGGCTGGATCGCCAGGAACTGCGCGCCCG
Source organism: uncultured Gallionellaceae bacterium (assembly GCA_937873435.1). Taxonomy (GTDB): domain Bacteria; phylum Pseudomonadota; class Gammaproteobacteria; order Burkholderiales; family Sulfuricellaceae; genus JAGXQV01. The sequence continues at coordinate 2,135 of CALMWM010000020.1, read as the reverse complement.
TTTCAAGGAACAGTCGCGCAAGCCGGCGAGCAACGAGGTCGGACGGGGCGCGGGCCTCGGCCTGATCGATATTGCCCGCAAGACCTCGGGGCCGATCCAGCACATGATGCACCCGCTCTCCGAACAGCATGTTTTCTTCCAAATTATCGCGGCTATCTGAATATGAACAATTATTACGTAGAACCCAGAAAATCCTCGCCTGAAGTGAATTTCGATGCAAGCACCGGCGTGTTGCGCCTGACCGGCGAGAGCTACCCGGAAAACACCTTCGACTTTTACGCCCCCTTGCTGGCCTGGTTGCAGGAATTTCTCGACACCACATCCCTGCCCGTCCGCTTGGTGCTGCAACTTTCCTACATCAACACCGGCACCGTCAAATGCCTGCTCGATTTGTTCGACCTGCTGGAAGAAGCCGCGGGCAATGGGCGTAACGTGGGAATTGCCTGGTATTACGACCCCGCCAACGAACGCGCGCTGGAAACCGGCGAGGAATTTGCGGAAGACCTGAAAGTCCCCTTCGAGCTGATCGGCGAAAAATTCTGACGCCATGTCCCAACGTAAAACCGAGCGCTGGAACCGCAAACTGGCGGAGTTGACGGCGGCTCACGCCGGCCATCCCCTGCTGGCCGAACTGGAAACCCTGCTCGGCAACTACGGCAAGCTGGAGCGGCGCCTGGACAAGGTCGCCAGCATCAGCGACAAAATGCAAAGCGAAATGCTACGCCTCCACGAAGCATTGGGCGCCAGCGAAGCACGCTTTCGCCTGGTCGCCGACAACGCCCAGGACGTGTTGTGGAAATTCGACCTGGAACGGGAATGCATCACCTATATCAGCCCTTCCATCGAGCCGCTGACCGGCTACAGCGTGGAAGAATCCATGGCACGCACCCTTGATGATTCGTTTACGCCAGCCGCAGCGCAATGCCTGCGCGTAACCCTCGACTACCTGGTAACGCACGGACAGGTCGCCAAATCGGTGGTAACCCTGGAACGGCGCTGCAAGGATGGTTCCACGGTGTGGACGGAAGATGCGGTCAGCCTCGTCCATGGCGAACTGGGCTGCCCCAGGGAAGCGGTCTGCATCGCGCGCGACATCACCGCCCGGCGCAAATCCCAGGAAGAGCAGAAACGCTTTGTCGCGATGGTATCGCACGAATTCCGCACCCCGCTGGCGATCATCAGCACGACGATAGAGCTGTTGATGGTCACCACCGCCGACCTCGATGCCGCAACCCAGCGGGAATACGGCAAAATCCAGAAAGCGGTTGCCCGCCTGACCGCACTGCTGGATCACTACCTCACCGAAGACCGCCTGGACGCCGCGCGGCGCGGCCTGAATTTGCAGAATTCCCCAGCGCTGGCGCTGTTGAAAGACACCCAGAAGTCCGCCAAAGCCCTGTCGAATGGACACAGCATCACCGTGGAAAAGACCGGCGTACCCGACACCATCCTGTGCGATGTCGACCTGATGCGCCTGACCTTGCGCGTCCTGACCGACAACGCGGTGAAATACACACCGGCCGGGTCGCAAATCAACCTGGCTTGCCGTTCCAACCCGCGAGGCGGCGTGGAATTCGTGGTTTCCGACAATGGCCCCGGCATCCTGGCGGACGAACTGGCCTATGTGTTCGATAAATTTTTCCGAGGAAGGCGCGCCGCCGATAAACCCGGTTCCGGTCTCGGCCTGCACCTGGCACAATGCGGCGCCAAAGCGCATGGCGGAACCCTCAGCGTCCGCAACCGTCCCGAAGGGGGCGCGGAATTCAGCGTTTGGTTGCCGGACAAATCCGTCGATAACGGCAATAATTGAACTATAAAAACAATGCCGGTCTCCGGCCGGTAAGCTCATGTCAACCAGATCCCGCCCGGAACACCCGAAAAGGCACTTCGCCAAGTTTAGCGAGGCCAGTTCGTTCGTCCTGAAGCCGTTGCGCGAAGTCCAGGAACGGGAACGCCAGCGCCTGCGCCACGAAATCACCCAGGTACGGGGATTGATGCCGCTCCTGATGAAACCGCGCAACCAGCAACGCTGGACCGCCGAGGAACGCCGGGAACTGCTGAGCCAACTGCGCAGCCTCTCGGTGTTGAGTCCTTACCTGATGCTGCTGCTACTGCCGGGCGCCTTCATCACGCTC
>CALMWM010000019.1 GCA_937873435.1 uncultured Gallionellaceae bacterium | reverse complement strand
CCGCGCTGATCGACAAATTATTGGCCGAAGTCGGCAACGATCCCTTCGGCGGGCTGCTGGCGATGCCGGTCGCGGACACCTTGAAGCGTGCGGATGAAGCAGGGCGCGCGGTGCGCACCGAGGCCCGCGCCGGTCTATGGCAGGCGCAAACCCCGCAGATGTTTCGTTTTGGCCTGCTCTCGCGGGCCTTGTCGCTGCTGGCCGGGGAAGTCGTCACCGACGAGGCGCAGGCGGTGGAGCGGCTCGGTTTCGACGCCAAGCTGGTTGCCAGCGACAGCACCAATTTCAAGGTGACTTACCCGCGCGACCTGAAGCTGGCGGAATGGCTCTTGAAGGACGAGTCATGAGGATAGGACAAGGTTTCGACGTTCACCAACTGGTCGAAGGGCGCAAGCTGATCGTCGGCGGGGTGGAGATTGCCTATCCGCTCGGCCTGCTCGGCCATTCCGACGCCGACGTGCTGTTGCACGCGATCTGCGACGCGCTGCTGGGCGCGGCGGCGCTGGGTGATATCGGCAAGCATTTTCCCGACAGCGATCCGCGTTACAAGGGCATCGACAGCCGCAAATTGCTGCGCGAGGTGATGCGTTTGCTGCGCGAAAAGGGTTACCAACTGGTCAACCTGGATGCCACCATCATCGCCCAGGCGCCCAGGATGGCGCCGCACATCCCTGCGATGGTGAGCCATATCGCCGAGGATTTGGGGGTTGCTGCCGGGTGCATCAACGTCAAGGCCACCACCACCGAAAAACTCGGCTACACCGGGCGCGGCGAGGGCATCGCCGCGCAGGCGGTGTGCTTGATCGAGTAATCTTCCCCGGAGCGCGCCGACCGTGAATCCTCCCGAAGTCGAGCGCATCTGGCTGCCACACTACCCGCCCGGCGTTCCGGCGGACATCGACGCGCAGCGCTACGCCTCCCTCAAGGATTTGTTCGAACAAAGTTGTGCCCGCTTCGCCGCGCGGCCTGCCTTCACCAACCTCGGGGTCAGCATCAGCTACGCCGAACTCGACCGCCTCACACGGGATTTCGCCGCCTATTTGCAACAAGTGGCCGGGCTGCAAAAGGGCGAGCGGGTCGCGATCATGCTGCCCAACCTGCTGCAATACCCGGTGGCGCTGTTCGGCGCGTTGCGCGCCGGCCTGGTGGTGGTCAACGTCAACCCGCTCTACACCGCCCGCGAACTGCAATTCCAGCTCGCCGATTCGGGCGCGGCGGCGGTGGTGGTGCTGGAAAATTTCGCCCACGCCCTGCAACTGGCGCTGCCCGATACGGCGGTGCGCCACGTCGTTACCACCCAGATCGGCGACCTGTTCCCGCCGTTGAAGCGCTGCCTGGTCAATTTCGCGGTCAAACGGGTCAAGCGCCTGGTGCCGCGCTGGGAAATTCCGGCGGCGATTTCCTTCCGGCGGGCGTTGCGCCAAGGTGAGCGCCACGCCCTGCAAGCAGTCGAAGTGGGGCCGCCAGACATCGCCTTATTGCAATACACCGGTGGCACCACCGGCGTCGCCAAGGGCGCGATCCTCAGCCACGGCAATCTGGTCGCCAACGTCGAGCAGACCTCGGCGTGGATCGGCGGGACGTTTACGGAAGGCGCGGAAACCGTGGTCACGCCGCTGCCGCTCTACCATATCTTCGCGCTCACCGCGAACCTGCTGACCTTCGTCAAATGGGGCGGCAACAACCTGCTGATCACCAACCCGCGCGATGTCGCCGGTTTCCTGCGCGAACTGGAAAAGACCCGCTTCACGGCGATCACCGGGGTCAACACGCTGTTCGACCTGCTGCTCCACAGCCGCGGCCTGGAGCGGGTGAAACAGGCCAACGGCAACGCGCTCAAGCTCGCCGTGGCGGGCGGC
>CALMWM010000018.1 GCA_937873435.1 uncultured Gallionellaceae bacterium | reverse complement strand
TGACCAGCGCCGAGATGGCGCTCGCTTACCGCGAACGCATCCTGCGGGCACTGCCGCCGGGCAGCCGGTTCGAACCCTTGATGACGCTCTATCTGACCGATAACACCACCCCCGCCGAGATCGCCAATGCCAAGGCGAGCGGCGTAGTGCACGGCGTCAAGCTCTACCCGGCAGGCGCGACCACCAATTCCGACAGCGGCGTGACCGACATCGCCAAGTGCCATGCGGTGCTGGAAGCCATGCAAAAATCCGATTTGCCGCTGCTGGTGCATGGCGAAGTCACCGACCCCGACGTCGACGTGTTCGACCGCGAGAAAATCTTCATCGAGCGCACCCTGGCCCCGCTGGTGCAGCGCTTTCCCGGCCTGCGCGTGGTGCTGGAACACGCCACCACGCGCGACGGAGTGCAGTTCGTCGAAGCCGCACCCGCACAAGTCGCGGCCACGCTTACCGCCCACCATCTGTTGCTCAACCGCAATGCCATGTTCGCCGGCGGGATGCGCCCTCACCATTACTGCCTGCCGGTCTTGAAGCGCGAAGAGCATCGCCGCGCGCTGCTGGCGGCGGCGACCGGCGGCAATCCCAAATTTTTCCTCGGCACCGACAGCGCCCCCCATGCCAAGGGCGCCAAGGAGTCGGCCTGCGGCTGCGCCGGGATGTACACCGCCAATGCCGCGCTGGAACTGTATGCCGAAGCGTTCGAACAAGCCGGCGCGCTGGATCGGCTGGAAGCCTTCGCCAGCTTCCACGGCGCGGATTTCTACCGGCTACCGCGCAACACCGACAGCGTCACGCTGGTCAAGGAAAGCTGGACGGTACCCGCCGAACTGCCGTTCGGCGGCGAAACGCTGGTGCCGCTGCGTGCCGCCGGCGAAGCGTTGTGGCGGCTGTGCTAGAATAGACCCCGAAGCTGGCTAGGCAGTCGCTGTATGGTTCGCCATATAGAGGAAAGTCCGGGCTCCGCAGAGCAGGATGACGGCTAACGGCCGTACGCCGTGAGGCGAGGAATAGGGCCACAGAGACGAGCGTATTAAGTTACGGTGAAACGCGGTAACCTCCATCCGGAGCAAGGCCAAATAGGGAAGCAATGGCGCTGCTCGCGTCGCTTCCGGGTAGGCTGCTTGAGCCTTGGGGCAACTCAAGGCCTAGAGGAATGACTGTCCACGACAGAACCCGGCTTATCGGCCAGCTTCTTTTTCTTCTTTTAACTGTTGGGAGCGGGAAAATACATCCGTTCCTCGATCGCGAGCTTCTGCTTTCTACCTGCTCCCGCTTGGCGGTTTTGTAAATTCATCCCCCGAGAACCGAACTGCGATGTACCGCATCCGACACGAACAGCAATGCGTGTGAAGTTCCAAATTTCATTGGTTTGAAGCCAGCGGCAAGCTGATCAATACTTCCGCGCCGCCCTCGATATTGCGGATGACGATATCGCCATCCATGTGGTCCATGATCATTTTCGACATGTACAGGCCGATGCCGGTGCCTTTTTCCTTGGTGGTGAAATACGGATCGAACACCTTGTCCAGGATTTCTGCGGGGATGCCGCCGCCGTTGTCGCATATGGCGATTGTGGCGATGTCCGCCCCTTTTTCAACCCGGATATGCACTTTCCCGTGTACCTTCTTCTCGATGATGGCTTCCTTGGCATTGGACAGTGCATTCAGAACCACTTGCGAGAATTCGTTGGGGTAGCCCATGACTTCGCATGGCTCGACGCTTTTGTCCAAATCTATTTCAATACCATTGAGTTTGAAGCTTTCGGCAACCAGTTTGATGGCCTCCTCAATGCTGACCCATGGTTGGAAATTTTGTTTTGCCCTGTTGGGTTTGAAGAAGTTGCGAAAGTCGTCGATGGTGGTCGACATTTTCTGGATCAGTTCCTGTCCTTTAGCCGTCGATTCGTTGATCATCGCCGTATCGAGTTCGTGATAATCGTTGGCATCCTTGATGTTGGCCAGCAGCAGCGTCAGCGCGTTGATAGGTTGCCGCCACTGGTGGGCAATGTTGCCGATCATTTCGCCCATCGCCGCCAGGCGTGATTGTTGGATCAGCAGTTTCCCCTGCTCCATGTTTTTCGCGGTTTCTTCCTGAACGCGTTGTTCCAAGGTGTCGTTGAGTGCTTGACCGGCTTGGAGAGAAGCTGGCGCTGCCGCCGTTCCTGGAGCCGCACCGGAAGAGAATAGAGGCGGGCCTGCGGCCGATACCGATGCCCTCAGCTCGGCCGAGGGCGGCGTAGTATTGCTGTTTCCCATGGAGAGAGAACGATGAAAGCTATCGGACTGGAGAGCTTTGA
>CALMWM010000017.1 GCA_937873435.1 uncultured Gallionellaceae bacterium | reverse complement strand
GATTTCGTGGCGCATCGGCCAGCAACATGGCGCAGTTCGCTGTGGATTTCCCAGGCGCGCAGGTGCGCCAGTTGGGCGTCAACTATCGCTCGGGGCGAGAGGTCATCGAGGTTTTTACAGCATTCTCCGGCGCGATGAAGGCGTCGACGGGTGCCTTGCCACTGCAACTGGCGGCTAACCGCGGTGTGTTGAATGCCCGACCGGAATTTCGGGTGGTTAGATCAACCGAGGATGAGATTTCTGCAGTTGCAGCCGCGATCCAAGCACAGCAGGAGGCAGGAATTCCGTACCGCAGGCAGGCGCTGCTTTGTGCATCCAATGCCCGCCTGAGTGACATCGCCGAAGGCCTGGAGGCCAGAGGCATTCCGGTGCTGCACTTGGGCAGCCTCTTTGAGCGTCCGGAGATCAAAGACCTGCTTGCCTTGCTTTCGATGTTGACGGACCCGCATGCAGTCGGACTGGTGAGGGCCGCCACGATGTCGGCGCACGAGATGCCGTTGCAAGAGGTCATGCAAATCATCGGACATCTCAGGGAAAGCAAAGCTGCTGTACTCGACTGGAGGCAGGCTGGCGCGAAGCTGCCGAGTCTTGCGACAGAAAGCCAGACTGCGTTGTCGCGTGTAGTCGCCCTTTTTACCGGACTGAATCCGATGGGCAACCCCTGGACGATCCTGTCCACGTGGGTGATCGACCGGCTTGGACTGGCGAAGACCCTGCATCTGGCGCGCGACCCGCAAGGCCGAATGAAGGGTCTGGCGTTGTGGCAGTTCCTCAACTTCTGTCGCCGCCAGCCATCGGGAGCTGGCATTCCCAGTGTGCGCCTGCTCGATCGCATTCGCCGTCTTGTTCTGCTGTCAGAAGATCGCGGCCTGCGACAACTGCCGGGAGTCGCCGAAGGCATTGATGCGGTGCGGCTGATGACCATCCATGGCAGCAAAGGTCTCGAATTCGATATCGTGCATATCCCCGGCATGGTGACCGCCGGTTTGCCGCGCAACAACATGGCGCCACGCTGCGTACCGCCGGACGGGTTAATTCACGGTTCCCAGGGATTGACCGGACTGGAGGCGATCAAGGCAGGGCACGACGAGGAAGAGGAATGCCTGTTCTTCGTCGCGCTGTCACGTGCCCGGGATCGGCTTTTTCTCTATGCATCCTCAGTTCAGTCCGATGGCAAGGTACGCAACCCTTCAAAATTCATTCCGGCGATCAATCATCTGCTTGTTCGTCCCGCCAATCCGGCACAGCGGAGCGGAGCGGCGAGACCGGCAACAACGGTCGGAATTACCTGGGAGGGAAAACCGGTCTGGACTGAGAACCAGGTCAACCTGTTCGAGCGATGCCCTCGCCGGTTTCTGTACACGCACGTGCTCAAGCTCGGCGGGCGTCGCACGGAAACACCTTTCATGAAGATGCATAACGTAGTCAGCGACGTGTTCGATTGGCTAAAGACCGTTCACGAGACGACAACCCCGAGCGAATCCGAACTTAGTTTGCGCTTCGAAGAAGCGTGGCAAGCCAAGGGTGCGGCGGATCATGGCTATGCCGAAGACTACCGCCGCATCGGCCGCCGCCTGGTCGACTACCTGATCGAAACCCGAAGCAATGGAATTCGCTCTCCGGTCGCGCCACTCTCGCTGGGTTGGGCCGAGGGCGACATCCTCGTCAAGCCGGACAGCGTGGTCCGAGGTGAACGGGGGCAGGTTGTGGTGGGGCGGGTCAAGACCGGCAAGCCGCGATCGAATGCTTTTGACGATATCGAATACACGATTCTCCATATTGCCGCCGTGCAAGCCTACGGCGGGCAGGCGCAGGTTGAAGTGACTTATTTGACCAGCGAGACGACAGAGCCGATGTCGATTTCGGCAAAGAAGCTTGAGACCCGGCGCCAGAAAGTTCAGAACATTGTGCAGAGCGTCCGCTCAGGCGATTTTCCGTTGAAGGTAGAGGCGCGGGCCTGTCCGCGCTGCCCCAGTTTCTTCATCTGTGGTGAGCTGCCGGACGGTGCCGTCACCATAAAAAAGTTGTAGACAGCTTTCCGGTTCTGAAATGCGCTGCGATTGACTAACTGAAGGCCAGAAATCTGCAATCCCGCAGGGCCAACAGAAAGGCAATCACATGCAAACTACTACTTCTACCGGCGATGGCCGGATTCCTGCCGAAGATGTTGGTGCGGCAATTCGCCATACCATCGACGTCGCCGATCAAACCTTGACCTATCGTCAGGTGAGTATCGACGACCTCACCCCAACCGGCGTACAGCTCGCTATCGCCGCCGGCTTCAAGTCGGTCGACGGGGTCAGTGTGCTGCAAGTCCTGGCATCCGGCGATCTGGAAGACGTTCGCCCCAACGAGACGGTGGACCTGCGTAGGGAGGAGGGGCGCTTCGTCATCGTCGAGAGCGATCGAGCTTACCGGTTGACGATCGACGACCAGCGTTTCGATTGGCCGTGCCGCATCGTTTCGGGAGGACTGCTGCGCAAGCTTGGTCAGGTGCCGACTGATAAGGTAATCTACTTCGAGCGGCAGGATCAGCCAGATCGCCAAGTTGACGACCAAGATCTTGTCGACCTCGACGCCGCTGGTGTCGAGTCGTTTGTCAGCCGCAAGCTCGTGTGGAAACTTAATGTC
>CALMWM010000016.1 GCA_937873435.1 uncultured Gallionellaceae bacterium | reverse complement strand
ACCTCATCGTCATGGCTTTGTCCGATGGGCGCATAGATCCAGCCGAGGAGCGCTTGCTGGTAGAGGTTGCCCGTCATCTCGGTTACAGCGAGGCCGCATTCAAGCACATGCTGGATATGGTTTTAAACCAGTCGCACTTCTCCGGCACTCAGACGGCTTCTGCCAGCGCATTGGAGGATGCCTACAAAGCGTTGGGCGTGAGCAAGGAAAGCAGCGACCAGGAAGTCAAACGGGCCTATCGCAAGTTGATGAGCCAATACCACCCGGACAAGTTGATGGGCCAAGGTGTTCCGCAAGACATGATCGCCGTGGCAACCAGGCAAGCACAGGAAGTACAAGCCGCTTACGATTTGATTGAAAAGAGCCGAAAACAATAAGCAGGGTTCATGAACAACCCGCGTAAAAAAGCCCACCGCGTGAGCGGTGGGCAATCCCTACGTCGGATGGAACAAACTTGAAACTTCGCTGATCAGAACTTCACCAGCACTTCTTCATCGAGCAGCATGTATTGGCACGCCAAACGCCATTTCGGGGCGATGTCGTTGAGTTCCATGTGTTCGATGTCTTCCTTGCTGAGTTTGCCGTTGAGCACCAACACGGTTTTTTCCTTTTCCGTGAGGTGGACGCCCTTGGGTTTGCCGCTACCCAACACCAGCACTTCGACCACGCACGAACCGCATTCGCCGTTCTCGCACTCGTAATGGATCGGCACTTGGTGTTCCTGGGCGACTGACAGCAAGGTGCGGCGGTCGCCTGCCACGGCGTAAACCGTGAGGTCTTTTTTCATCGCCGGGGAGGAAAACGTGATATTTGCCATTTAATACTCCGTGTCATGAGTGAGGCGGCAGGATAGGAGGAACGATGCGATACTCATCGCCCCACCCATCCGCCGGTTCACTTCAGTTAGCGTACAAATTCGAAGCTGGAACCGGTAATGCTCTTCCGGTCGAGTTCGTCCAGAATCTTGTCGAGCACCTTGACCAGCACGTTCAGCCCGCCCTGGTAGCCCCAGATCGGATATCGGTGGTGATGGTGACGATCGAAGATCGGGAAGCCGATGCGGATCAGCGGTACGCCGGTGTCCTGCTCCAGCAATTTGCCGTGGGTGTTGCCGATCACGAAGTCAGCCGGCTCGGTGGCCAGCAGCGAACGCATGTGCCACAGATCCTTGCCCGCATAGAGCTTGGCTTCCTTGCCGAACGGCGAACTGTCGAGCAAGGCCTGCATCGTCGCCTCCCAGCCCTTGGGGGCGCTGCTGCACAGGATGTGGGTCGGCTCGGCACCGATTTCCAGCAGGAATTCGGTCAGGCCGTAGACCATGTCGGGATCGCCGAACAGCGCGACCTTCTTGCCGTGCAGGTAAGCCTGCGAATCGGCCAGTGCGTCGACCAGACGGCCGCGCTCCAACTCCAATTCGGCGGGAATCGGCTTGCCGGTGACGCGCGACAGTTCCATCAGGAATTTGTCGGTGGCAGTGATGCCGATCGGGCAGTGCAGCTTGACGATTTCCTGGCCCTTGCTGGCAGCGTATTCGCAGCTCTTGTCAAGGCTGTAGCCTTGCAGCGCGAAGGTGGCCTTGGCATTGAGCGCATTCTTGGTGTCTTCGAGCTTGGTACCGCCGTGGAACATGCTGAATTCGCCGTTGGCCGGGGTATCGAACACGTCGCTGGGGTCGGACAACAGCGTGAAATCCACGCCCATCAAGCCCATCATGCGCTTGATTTCGCGGTTGTTGCCGACGCAGTAACCGTCGAAGCCGCCCATGATGTTGACCTTGTCACCGGCCTTGCGCTCCTGGCCTTCCCAGAAGTGGGTCAGCACGCCCTTCATCATGTTGTCGTAGCCGGTAACATGGCTGCCGACGAACGACGGGGTGTGGGCGAACGGTACGTGGAACTCCTCGGGAACGGAGCCCTTGGTCTTGGCGGTCTTGATGAAGCTGTCCAGGTCGTCGCCGATAACTTCCGCCATGCAAGTGGTCGAAACCGCGATCATCTTCGGCTTGTACAGCGCATAGGCGTTGGCCAGGCCGTCCACCATGTTGTTGAGGCCGCCGAATACTGCGGCGTCTTCGGTCATGGAGTCCGACACGCAGGAGCTGGGTTCCTTGAAGTGGCGGTTGAAGTGGCTGCGGAAGTAGGCGATGCAGCCTTGCGAACCGTGGCCGTAGGGCAGCGTTTCCTCGAAACCGGCGGCGCACAGCACAGCACCCAAAGGCTGGCAGGCCTTGGCCGGGTTGACGGTAAGCGCTTCGCGCTTGAAGTTGAGTTCGCGGTATTCCCAGCCCTTGGTCCAGTCTTCGATCGTCTTGATCTTCTCGGCCGAGTTGGCTTCCTCGAAGACCTTCTTGCCTTCGCGCGAAGCTACGTATTCCGGCTGGTTGAACAGCTCGTTATGGTCAAGAATGTTTTCGGCATTCTGCGGCATGATATTTCTCCTTTAGTAGCGGGTTAGACTCTTGCGTCTGCCCGCCGGGTTGGCAGGGGCGCCAGGTTTTCAGCCTAGACGCCGCCCTGCTCCGAAATTACTTACTTCTTCCAAGGCGCCTTGGTCATCTTCCAAACCGGGCTATTGATGGCCATGTCCATATCGCGAGCGAAGATGGCAAAACCGTCGTAGCCGTGGTACGGGCCGGAATAGTCCCAGGAGTGCATCTGGCGGAAGGGAATGCCCATCTTCTGGAAGATGTACTTTTCCTTGATGCCGGAGCCGACCAAGTCGGGCTGAAGCTTCTCGGCGAATTTTTCCAGTTCGAAACCGGAAACATCGTCGTAAATCAGCGTGCCGTCCTTGACGTAGTGCGCGGTGCGTTGGTAGTCGTCGCCATGGGCGAACTCGTATCCGGCGCCGACCACTTCCATGCCCAGGTCTTCATAGGCACCGACGGTGTGACGCGGGCGCAGGCCGCCGACGTACAACATCACGGTTTTCTGGTCGAGACGCGGCTTGTACTTGGCAACCACCGCATCCACCATCGGCTGGTACTTGGCGATCACCTTCTCGGCGTTTTCCTTGATGGTGTCGTCAAAGTGAGCAGCGATGGCGCGCAGGCTCTCGGCGATCTTGCTCGGGCCGAAGAAGTTGTATTCCATCCATGGTATGCCGTACTTTTCTTCCATGTGGCGCGAGATGTAGTTCATCGAGCGGTAGCAGTGCAACAGGTTGAGCTTGACCTTGGGGGTCTTGAGCATTTCCGTCAGCGTGCCGTCGCCGGACCACTGAGCCACCACGCGCAGACCGATTTCTTCCAGCAAGATGCGGGAAGACCAGGCGTCGCCGCCGATGTTGTAGTCGCCGATGATCGCCACGTCGTAGGGGCCGGTTTCATGGGTCACTTCGCCCTTGTCCAGCACCCAGTCGCGCACCATGTCGTTGGCGATGTGGTGGCCGAGGGATTGCGACACCCCGCGGAAACCTTCGCAACGCACCGGCACGATGGTCTTGCCGCATTCCTTGCCCTTCTTCTTGGCAACCGCTTCGATATCGTCGCCGATCAGGCCGATCGGGCATTCCGACATGATCGAAATGCCGCGCGACAACGGGAACAGCGCGTTGATCTCGTCGAGCATCTTGTCGAGCTTCTTGTCGCCGCCGAAAACGATGTCCTTTTCCTGGAAATCGGAGGTGATTTGCATCCCGACGAAGCTGTCCACGCCGTTCTGGCCGCCGTAGTAATTACGGCGCGTGCCCCACGAGTAT
>CALMWM010000015.1 GCA_937873435.1 uncultured Gallionellaceae bacterium | reverse complement strand
GGGCGAGCACAACGCCGCCCTGAATTTCGCCGTGAAACCACCGGCGGTGATCCTGATGGCCGGTTTGCAAGGCGCCGGCAAGACCACCACCTGCGGCAAACTGGCCAAATACCTGCGCGAACAGATGAAGAAGAAAGTGCTGCTGACCAGCTGCGACGTGTACCGCCCCGCCGCGATGGAGCAATTGCACACCCTCGCCAAACAGCTGGAGATCGACTATTTCGCCGCTCCGGCGAGCGATAAGCCGGAGCAGATCGCCCGCGCCGCGCTGGATTTCGCCGACAAGCATTTCCATGACGTGCTGATCGTCGATACCGCCGGTCGCACCGGCATCGACGAGGCGATGATGGACGAGATCAAGCGCCTCCACGCCGCGCTCGACCCCATCGAAACCCTGTTCGTAGTCGACGCGATGCAGGGGCAGGACGCCGTCAACGTTGCCCGCGCCTTCAGCGACGCGCTGCCGCTGACCGGCGTGGTGCTCACCAAGCTGGACGGCGATGCGCGCGGCGGTGCGGCGCTGTCGGTGCGTCACGTCACCGGCAAGCCGATCAAGTTCGCCGGCGTCGGCGAAAAGCTTACCGGGCTGGAACCCTTCCACCCCGAACGCATGGCATCGCGCATCCTCGGCATGGGCGACGTGCTGTCGCTGATCGAGGAGGCGCAGCGCGGCGTCGACCACGAGGAAGCGGCCAAGTTGGCGAAGAAGATCAAATCCGGCAAGAGCTTCGACCTGGAAGATTTCAAGACCCAGATGCAGCAGATGAAGAAAATGGGCGGCATGAGTGCCTTGATGGACAAACTCCCGGCGCAACTGTCGCAAGCCGCCGCCGGACAGCAGGTGGACGACAAGGCGATCAACCGCGTCGAAGGCATTATCAATTCGATGACCCCCGAGGAACGGCGCAACCCGGCGATCCTCAAGGCCTCGCGCAAACGCCGCATCGCCGCCGGTTCCGGGGTGCAGGTGCAGGAGCTCAACCGCTTGCTCAAGCAGTTCGAGCAGATGCAGAAAATGATGAAAATGATGTCCAAGGGCGGCGGCATGGCCAAGATGATGCGCGGCATGAAGGGCATGTTGCCGGGGATGTAAGCTCCAAAATATGGCGGGTAAATTTCCCGCTACTCTAGGACATCACGGCGCTTAATGCGAAGAAAAACAGCGTGGCAAACGCGCCCATGCTGCAAGTGAATGCGTTGGTCAAGCTTTACTCGCAGCAGGGCAATACCTCCGGCGCGGTGGCGTCGAGCCAGTCCGGCGGGAAATCCACACGCTTCGACATGCTCGGATAACTTCGCTACGTTGCGCAGAAGCGGCGAAGGCTGCTCCAGTCTGACACGCATTTTCAAGTGCGCTGGCGCGCGCCGCTTTTCCCAATGCTTTCTCCCGTTCCTGGGTTCGGCGAATAGCTGCCGCCCTATCGCCGACATCGGCGCAATTCCAAAACCGTCGTGGAGGCCGTGCACCTCATTCAATCCAATGATTGTTAAGTGAAATATATAGTGTCGTAGTGTGTTGTGGCAGGGGCGTCATGCTGTTGTCATTGCACTCGCCAGCGCTCACAAAAAACTCACAATAATTATCTGGACAAGCTTGTCCCATTCTGCAAAGATTGACAATTATCTGGAATTCTCCCGCCAGGGAGAAAGCCAGACAAAAGCTGTATAAGGGCTAATCCGTTCGAAAGGCGGATAACGCAAAGTTACCGGTCTACAGGGCGCAAGCCCCATGACGGCGGGATTACCGGTTTTTGGAGTTTACGTATGTCATACGGTTCTACCGGCAGTCTGTGAACGATTGATTGCGGGAATATGAAAAAAATAACGCGTGCCGATATTCAGTATGGGGAGCCGCTGCCTTTCTCGGTTCACGACACGGATGGACGCCTGTTGCTCCGCAAGGGATATGTGATCACCATTCCCGGCCATATCGAGAAACTGGTCACGCGTGGCGTCCTGATTGGGGACGATCATTCCAGTTCAGGCGACAGCGCCGCAGCATCGACTTCGACCCGCAACAGCACTCCTCCCCCGGTGAGCCAGCCGGTGTACGACCAGATGGATGGCTTGGTGCTCAACCTCAAACACATTCTCACCACCGCACTGAAATCTCCCGAACAGATCGACCTTCCCGCGCGCATCAGGAACCTCGCCGGCAATCTCCAGGCGCTATGCCAGGAAGACCTCGATAGCGCGCTGGCCGCACCCTACCTGGACATCCACAATCCCTATATTGTCGTGCACCAGATCATGGGGGCGATCCTCACCGAGATCATCGCCGGGCGCAAAGGATTGGAGAGCAACGAACGCCTGCCTTTGGTGTGCGCCGCGCTGACCCGCGACATCGGTCAACTCGCCATCCAGAGCGAACTCGACAAATGCAACGGTCCGCTGCCGCCAGAACTCAGCCAGGCGATGCTGGAGCATCCCACCCGGGGGATAAAGATATTGGGTGGCGCGGGCGTCGCGGACACCGCATGGCTGAACGCCGTTCGTCAGCACCATGAACGCCTCGACGGCAGCGGCTACCCGTTGAATCTGCGAGACAACGAGGTCGGCCTGGGTGCGCGGATGCTGGCAATTGCCGATACCTACAGCGCCATGACCAAGCCCCGTTCTTACCGCAGCAAAGCGCACGCTCCCCAGAATGCCTTGCGCGATATTTACCTGAAAAAAGACTCGCACATGGACGGCGAACTAATCCAGGTGTTGATCAAGGAAATCGGAACGATGCCGCCGGGCACCGTCGTCAGGCTGAAAAACGGTGAAATCGCCGTCGTCAAGAACCGTGCCGCCAAAGCGGCCGAAACCACCGTGTACAGCGTATACGATACCAAGGGAATGCCGCTGTTTTCCCCGATACGCCGTGAAACGCAGTCCCCCGATTTCGAGATCACCGGGATGGTGCCGTTCGCCGAATGCCGTTCGGCAGCCGTGACGATAAAGCGCTTATGGGTAAAATGAATTACGCTCTCTTTTTTCTTTGAAAATACTTTTGGTGCAAGGGACGAAATAAATGGAAAAGAATCTTCCTGCAGCGGGTCACGAGAAGAATAACCACGCCAATTGCACATTGGTTTCGCGCTCCGACACCAAGGGGTTCATCACCTATGCCAACGATGCGCTGGTCGAAGCCAGCGGCTATGCCCGCGAAGAGTTGAACGGCAAGCACTTCAATACCCTCTACCATCCCGACATGCCGCCGGCGCTGCTCGACGACATGAAGCTCGTGTTAAAGCAGGGATTGCCCTGGCATGGCATCGTCAAGAGCCTGCGCAAGGACGGCGGCTATTTCTGGTCGGAAGCCCGTGTGGTGCCGATGCGCAAGAACGGCGAAACCATCGGCTACATGTCGGTCAGCAACAAGCTGGGAGAGAATCTCTCCCCGGCCGATGTCGCCAGGGCCGAAACGGCTTTCCAGCATTCCACCAAAAATTGCAGCGGCTGGAAAAAACTGCTCTCGGTCAAGAACGGCATGGCGCTCGGGATCGTATTCGTCACGCTGATGATGATCGCCGGCGGCGTACTGGGGATTTCCGGCCTGAAACTGTCCAACCACGCCATGCGCGCACTGTATTACGAAGAGATGGAGCCGGTGCGCGCCATCGGCCGCATCAACTTCCTGATGGCGGACAACCGGGCGCAAGTCGCGCTGGCATTGCACCACAACCCCGAGCGCAGTCATGGCGAGTCCGACCACAGCTTGTCGATGCATTTGGCCGTCATCGAAAAAAACCGCAAGGAAATCGATAACCTCTGGGATAGCTATAGCAAGCTGCCGCGTTCCGGCGCCGAGCGTCAGCTCTCCGACGAATACTGGCTGGCGCGCGGACGTTATGTGGAAGAGGGCCTGAAACCGGCGAAGGCGGCTTTGGAACAGGGCGATTATCAAGCAGCGGAAAGCCTGCTGCTGAAAAACGTCAACCCCTTGTACCGCGAAGCGAACCGCAAAGTGGAGAGCTTGCTCACGCATCTATCGAGCAAGGCGGAAAGCAATTTTCTTAGCGTTGCCGAACGCAACGAAAACATATCCGCGATCGCCACTGTCGGCGTCGCTTTCGGCATCCTCGCGGTGATGCTGTCGGGGTTTTTCTTCTTCCGCGGCACGGTGGCGCCGCTGGAAGAAGCGATCAACGCACTGGAACGCATCACCGAAGGCAACCTCTCCGACACCGTAAACTCCTCGGGATACGGCGAGCCTGGCCGGGTGATGGCCGCCGTGGCGGTAATGCAGATCAATTTGAAAGTGATGATGGACGAAATCCGCCAATCGTCCCACTCGATCCATGAGCAATGCCACCACCTCAACCACACCATGATGAACCTCGCCGAGCATTCCGAGGAACAGCATGACCGGGTGTACCAGACTCTCGACAGTATTACCCGGTCGAGCAACGAATTGAGCAAGTTGGCGCGTGATGCCGAGGCGGTCGTGCACGTGGCTGAAAATTCGGAAAACCTGATAGAGGCGATTTTGGCGGAACATTTTCCGGACGAACACAGCCAAGCAGCGCCACCGGAAAGCGAAGGCGGTGCACTGCCCGGAGATCGCGAGCAGAACACTGCCGAATCGACCGCTGACGCCACGGAAAAGGATTCCATGCCGGTAAAACACATCGTTCCCAACGCAGTGA
Organism: uncultured Gallionellaceae bacterium; assembly: GCA_937873435.1. Classification (GTDB taxonomy): domain Bacteria; phylum Pseudomonadota; class Gammaproteobacteria; order Burkholderiales; family Sulfuricellaceae; genus JAGXQV01. The sequence continues at coordinate 2,514 of CALMWM010000015.1, read as the reverse complement.
TTCTGGGCAACCGCGAGGTCACGCAAATGTCGCGCGAACTCTACGTAGCCGCCCGAGTCGAGGCGTTCTCCCTGGAAGAAGGCGCATCCCAGATGAACCAGGTCGCCTCGCTGATCGTCGAAAACCGCGAGGAAGTCCAAGGCGCCTGGGCCACCTCGCAACGCCTGGAAAAAACCGCCAACGAACTGGATAAGCTGGTCAAGTATTTCGAATAATTTGCCGGAAGCCGCCGTTTTTTGGCGGCTTGTACGGAATTAAAAACGCCCACGGTGTCGTCTTCGGGCCAAATTTCTTAGCCTTACAAACCGCGAAGGTGCGGCTGATACTCAACACCTGTCTCTCATAAGGAGACGGGGGGCGTCTTTGGGGGCTCACAACAAAGGGGCGTCCTCATTTTCTCTCGTTTAAGCACGAAATTGCCGTTTCCGTATCTGTCAACCTAGCAGTACCGCTAGCTGGCAAGGCCGAAATAAGCGTGTAATTTTTGCGCTCAATCACAACCTATCGCGGATATGCCGATGCTGGAAAAAGAAACGCGCGCCGCGGACTGTTTTTGGCTATTGGGAAGCCTGTGCGGGCTGTACCGCATCCCGTTCGACGCTGCGCTGGTGGCGAGCCAATTTCCGCCGCCCTACACCCTCGCCACCTTCCATGAAGCCGCCCGCGCGCTCGGTTTCAAGACCGGGGTGCGGCCCTTGCCGCTGGCGGGGTGGGAGAACCAGCCGTTTCCCTGCATCGCCTTCCTGAAAGGGGAAACGGACGAAAACCCCGAAGCCGTTACCCCCATCCTGATCGTCAAAAGCGACGGCCATCAACTCCTCTATTTCCGTGCCCGCTCCCAGGCTCCCGAAACCCTCGCGATCGCCGAAGCCGCCACCCGCCTCGAAGCGCAATTGATCCTGATCGCCCGCGAACAGGCAGGCGCCGACGGCCAGCCCGAGGACATCGCCGGGTTTGAGCGCGAAAAGTCCAAGTTCGGCTTCCGCTGGTTCATCCCCGAACTGCTCAAGCACAAGAAAATCTGGCGCGAAGTCGTCCTCGCTTCCCTCTCCATCCAGTTGGTCGGCCTCGCCACCCCGGTCTTCACCCAAGTGATCATCGACAAGGTGGTCGTCCACCAGACCCAAAGCACCCTGATTGTGATCGGCGTCGCGCTGGCGATGTTCATGCTCTTCAGCATGGCGATGACCTGGCTGCGCCAATACCTGGTGCTGCACACCGGCAACCGTATCGACGCCGTGCTCGGCAGCCAGGTGTTCCGCCACTTGCTGCGCCTGCCGCTGCCCTACTTCGAACAGCGCCCCACCGGCGTGCTGGTCGCGCGCCTGCACGGCGTCGAAACCATCCGCGAATTCGTCTCCGGCGCCACCGTCACGCTGGTGCTGGATTTCCCCTTCCTGCTGATCTTCCTCGCCGTGATGTTCGCCTATAGTTGGCAGCTCTCGCTGATCGCCGTATTCCTGCTCGGGATCATCGGCGTCATGAGCTTTCTCGTTGCCCCGCTGTTCCGCGACAAGCTCAACCAGCAATTCATGCTCGGCGCCCGCAACCAGGCCTATCTCACCGAATACCTGTCCGGCATCGCCACCGTCAAATCGTTGCAGATGGAACCCCGCGTCGAAGCCAAATACGGCGACTACCTCGCCGGCTATCTGGCCGCCGGCTTCAGCACCAAACAGGTCGGCAACAGCTACAATGTCGTCGCCAACGGCATCGAACAAGCGATGACGCTCGCCATCCTGATCGTCGGCGCGCTGCTGGTGATGCGCAACGACGGCTTTACCGTCGGGATGCTGGTCGCCTTCCAGATGTTCGCCGGACGGATGAGCCAGCCGATGCTGCGCCTGGTCGGCTTGTGGCAGGAATTCCAGCAGGCCGACATCGCCGTCAAGCGCCTCGGCGACATCCTCGACATGCCCAACGAACCCTACGCCCTCACCCCCAGCCGGGAAAGCGGCGGCCAAGGACGGATCGACCTGGTCGGCGTCTCCTTCCGCTATTCCGCCCACCACCCCTGGCTCTACCGCAATCTCGACATGAGCTTCAAGCCCGGCCACCTCAGCGTGCTGATGGGGCCGTCCGGCTGCGGCAAAAGTACCCTCGCCAAACTCCTGCTCGGCTTCTACCAGCCAGCCGACGGGCAAATCCAGCTCGACGGGCGCGACATCCGCCACCTCGCCGCCAACGAACTGCGCCTCGCCTACGGCGTCGTCCCACAGGAAACCGTCCTGTTCTCCGGCACCCTCTACGACAACCTGGTCATGGCCCACCCCCACGCCGGCTTCGCCGACGTCATCGAAGCCTGCAAAGCCGCCGAAATCCACGACTTCATCGACAAACTGCCGGACGGCTACCAGAGCGAGATCGGCGAACGCGGCACCGGCCTCTCCGGCGGCCAGCGCCAGCGTATCGCCATCGCCCGCGCGCTGCTCAAACACCCCAAAATCCTCATCTTCGACGAAGCCGTCTCCAACCTCGACCAGCACACCGCCGAACACTTCGCCAAGACCGTCA
>CALMWM010000014.1 GCA_937873435.1 uncultured Gallionellaceae bacterium | reverse complement strand
TCAAGGATCAGAAAATCGACAACTACCAGGCGGTCGTGCCCTCCACCTGGAACGCCGGCCCGCGCGATGCGAGCGGCCAGGAAGGCCCCTACGAGGCAGCGCTGAAAGGCCACCGGCTGCACGACGCCAAGCAACCGATCGAAATCCTGCGCACCATCCACAGCTTCGACCCGTGCATCGCCTGCGCGGTGCACGTGGTAGACCCGGACGGGGAGGAATTGGTGCAGGTCAAGGTCAACTGACCTGTAGTTATTTCGACTTGCTTGTTCATCTGGCGCCGGATTAGCGATAAAAATGAAGGACTGGAATGTGCCAATTGTAGTCAGTCACGAAAGGCCGGTTTCGGGCAGCGACATATCAGAGGTATTCTGCCCCAAACAGGTCACAGATTCCTTGGTAAAGTGGAGCGTACTCACCAACGCAACAAACGATGGGCGCTCAACGCACCGATTGCCGTTGGAATTAACATCCCCAGCACATACCATACTGCCAAGAATGGCGCATTCATCTCTGGGCAATGCAGGCAATATACCAATGCACCGGTTGCACCGGAAAGCAATCCCGCAGCAGCGCCGGCAAGCCTAAGACGTGTGGGGGCGAGTCCTTTCATTGCCCATATAACCATGATGAATATCGGGACGGATAGCATGGCAATAAGGAAGGGACATACCGCCCATGTTTCTCCTAAAAACAGTTTCATGCGTTGTGCCGGCTCTGCCGCACTCATAACAAACATTGCGAATACCCACATAATGGTAACTGGGGTAGCAAGTGCGAACGGCGCCATGCCGAGGCGATCTCCTGGTATTGATAAACGAATAACCACAAACAAGCTGGTGCCAGCGAGGCACCCAACGAAACAGAGTTTAATCCAAAATTTTGCCAGATGGGCCACCTGCGCAATATCGGGATTGATGCCCAGCGAAGCCACCATTACTAGTGCCGAAGCCAACACATCGATACTGATCGCCATCGTAAAGCGACGGGCGCCAACATCCTTTTCCACCGGTGTGAGTCCGGTCGCCAGCATGTCGATAAAATATTCAGTTTTCATGTTTCGTCTCTCATCCTCGCAGCGAGCGCTTTTAAGCCCCGGTGCACACCAATTTTGACCGCCGATTCCGACATGCCTGTAATTTGCGATGCTTCGGAAATCGACAGCCCCTCCAGTTTGGTATAAATAATTGGAAGGCGTTGACGGTCAG
>CALMWM010000013.1 GCA_937873435.1 uncultured Gallionellaceae bacterium | reverse complement strand
CGTCAAGCAGCAGGATGGGCGGTTCCATCAGGAAAGCGCGGGCGATGGCGACGCATTGCCGCTGGCCACCCGACAGCGAATCGCCGCGCTCGCCGATCGGCATGTCGAAACCGAGGCGGTGCTTGTTGATGAAATCCTTCAGGCCGGCCAGTTCCGCGGCGGAAACCACCGTGGAATCGTCGACATAGGGTATCCCGTAAGCGATATTGTCGCGTAACGTGCCATAGAACAGCACCGCGTCCTGGCCGACGTGGCCGATGCTGCGCCGCAGGTCGGCGGGGTCGAGCTGGCGCAGGTCGATGCCGTCGACCAGCACCGAGCCTTGCTGGGGAGTATAGAGGCCGAGGATGAGCTTTTGCAGCGTGGACTTGCCGGAGCCGACCCGCCCCAGCACCACCACCGATTCGCCGGGAGCGATGGTGAATGAAACGTTCTTGAGGATCGGATCGGCATTGGGATAGGCGAAGGTGACCCCGCGGAATTCGATGCTGCCGTGGATTTCCGGGCGGTGGACGAAGGTGGTTTCGGGCGGGCGCTCGACCGGTTTTTCCATCAGGTTGTTCAAGGATTCGAGCGCGGTTTTGGCGTTTTGATACTGGATCAGCAGGCCGGCGAGCTGGCCCAGCGGCGCCATCGCCCGCCCTGCCAGCATGGTGCAGGCGATCAGGCCGCCCATCGCCAGCGAGCCGCTCTGGATCAGATACACCCCGCTGACCAGCACCGAAACGCTGACCATCTGCTGGATGGTTTGCACGCTATTCATCGCGGAAAGCGACAGCAGACGCAGCTGGTTGCTGGTGCGGGCGAGGAAAGCCGCGCTTTTTTCCCAGTTGGATTGCACGTGGCTTTCCGCGCTGAGGGTCTTGATGGTTTCCATCGCGGTCAGGCTTTCCACCAGCGTAGCATTGCGCATCGCCGCAGCGCGGTAGGCGGTTTCGGAAAGCTCGTCCATCTTGTGCTGGATCGCATAGGTGTAGATCACCACCGCGAGAAACCCCAGGATCGGCAGGAACACCAGCGGCCAGGCGATCCACACGATCACCAGGTAAAACAACAACGCGAAAGGGATGTCGATCAGCGTGGTGACGGTGGCTGAAGCGATGAAGTCGCGCACGGTTTCGAAAGAGCGCAAGTTGGCCGCGAAGGCGCCCACCGACGGCGGCTTGGCTTCCATCCTGAGGCCGAGCACGTGTTCCATCAAGGCGGCGGAAAGCTGCACATCGATGCGCGACGAAGCCATGTCGATGAAATGCCCGCGCAGCATCCGCAACAGCAAATCCAGCGCGAGCACCAGCGCGACGCTGCCGGCCAGCACCCACAGGGTGTCGGTGGCATGGTTTGGTACCACCCGGTCGTACACGTTCATCGTGAAAATAGGGATGGCGAGCGCGAACAGGTTGATCAGAAACGCGGCGACCAGCACATCGCGGTAGACCCGCCACTGTTCCATGATGGTTCCCCAGAACCAGTGGCGCTGGCGCAGCTTCGCCACTTGGGGGGCGCGGCTGTCGAAGCGGACGCGCGGCTGGAGGAATGCCGCGATCCCCAAATAGCGGGCTTCCAGCTCCTTGCAGGAGAGCGTGAAAGCGATTTGCCCCGATTCGGGGAAGATCACCCGGGCATTTTCGCCCTGTTCGTCCCTGCCCAGCAGGATGCAGGCCTCGTTGTTATGCAGCAGCAGAATGGCGGGCAATTGGACGCTATCGACCTGTTTGAGGTCTTTGCGCACCAGCTTGCAAGTCAGCCCGGCCCGGTTTGCCGCGCGCGCCAGCAAGGCCGGCGTCAAGCGACCGTTCTGCAAGGGCAGCCCGGCCGACAGCGCGGCGCGGGTGCTGGGCCGGCCGTGGATGCTGGCGACCTCCAGCAAACAGTCCAGCAGCGGATCGTTGAGCAGCAAATCCTCGCGCAACCCCAAAGTGGGCTGGGAGGCGGTCGCTTCAGCGCTCGCCGAATTCGATTGGGTGTCGCTCATGGTCGCGAATGAAAGGTTTATCGGTCTGGTGGATAAAACGGTATTCTGTGTTTTTATTTATCAACAATAGACCGCTTGAGGCCGGCCTGCCACCCTTAAAACATGAAACGACGGTGCGTAGGAGCGACCTCCCGGTCGCGAATTCAGTGGTTCGCGACCGGGAGGTCGCTCCTACGCCGCGTAATTCAACGTGACTGACTACTAGGCTGGCGGGCCTTCCCCCGGATCGGGCGCGCCGCTTTCCGCTGCCACCGCCCGCAGTTCGCGCCAGAAATACCACTGCCCCACCTCGCGGATGCGCGCCTCCGCTACGGTCAGCGCCGACGCGGCGGCGGGATCGTGCTGGGCGTGCAGCAGGCGGGCGTGGAGCAGGTGGAGTTCGGCGAGGCGACGTCCGTAGCCGTCTTCGCGGATCAGTTGCGCGGCTTCGGCATACTGCGCGGCGGCCTCGGGCACGCGGTTTTCGTCGAGGCACAGGTTGCCCGCCAGCAGCGCGCATTCGGCGAGGTAGGTGCGCATGTTGCCGCGTTGGGCGATGGCGTGGGCGGCGTCATGGTCGAGCCAGGCGGCGGGGAGGTTGGGGAGGTGGCGGAGGTAGTTGGCGCGGGCGAGGTGCATGGGGGGCTGGTTGAGAATCAAACCAGCCCGCTGCATGGTGGTCACGGCCAAGTCCAACGACTGTTTGGCGTTGGTGTCGCCCAAAGCGGCGCGGGCGAGGCCGATAGTGCAGTGATCAAAGGCTTGGGATACGGGACGTTTTACAATTTTCAGAGAGATTTGTCCCCGTGCCAGTACTTCTTGCCAACCCGCCGCCTGGCCGGCTTTTTCCAGCAACAGTTGGGCAA
>CALMWM010000012.1 GCA_937873435.1 uncultured Gallionellaceae bacterium | reverse complement strand
ACGGCGTAGGCATCAAAACCGCCGAGCAGGCCGCCAAATGACCGCGCACACCCACGAATCCCTCACGCTTACGTTGAATGTCGTCAGCGCCGAAGCCGAGATTTACAGCGGCAAAGCCACCAAAATTTCCGTCCCCGCGCAGATGGGCGAAATCGGCATCATGCCGCGCCACACGCCGTTGCTCACCTACCTGCGTGCGGGCGAAGTGCGGGTCCATACGTCAGACGGCAAACAGGTATTGATCTACGTTTCCGGCGGCCTGCTGGAAATCCAGCCGCAAATAGTCACCATCCTCGCCGACACCGCTACCCGCGCCGCCAGCACCGACAAGGCCGCTGCCGATGAAGCGCGCCGCCTCACCGAAGAAGCGATGAGCAAGCTCGAACGCTTCGGCAGCCTCGATATTGCCCATGCCGAGCTGATGGCCGCCATCGCCGAACTCAGCGAACTGCAACGGCTGCACAAGAGAAAAACCCGCTGGTAAGTGAAAGCAGTTTTTAGTGTTGAGTGTTTGGTGTTGAGTTGTGGAATGCGCTTCGCGCTTGATTTATTCTACCGACGCGCTTTTCGCGGCGACATCAACTAAACACTCAGCACTCAACATTCAAAACTATTTTTCCTTTCCCTCTCTGCGGCGCACCGCAACGGTGCGCTGTAAACAACCACACAAGCAACATCAATTAACTTTCCATTCAACAGTTTGCAGAAGCATAAAGGCAGGCTACCGTAGCTGTTTCCTGCTTTTCCCCATGCACCGATGAAGTGCGCCCCAAGCTTGTCGGCATAAGCTGCATAAAGTCTACATTTTCAATCCGAATCAGTATGTTGAAACCATCTTTCCAGACCTGGCATAGCTGTTGCTGATACGACTTCAAACGTTTTGCAGCATTTCTTTTACTGCTTTAACTCTGAGGGAGAACAGCATGAGCAACGACAGCATCAAAAAACCGGAAGTTTCCGTGGACGACAGCAAGAGAACATTCGTGAAAAAGAGCGCCCTCCTGCTCGGCGGCGCCGCGCTGATGTCGCTGGTGCCGCCAGGCGTGCGCAACGCCGCCTGGGCCGCCGGCTCCGACGCGCCGGAAAAAACCGAGCTGAAAGTCGGCTTCATCCCCCTGACCGACTGTGCTTCGGTGGTGATGGCGGCGGTGCAGGGTTTCGACAAGAAGTACGGAATCAAGATCATTCCCAGCAAGGAAGCCTCCTGGGCGGCGGTGCGCGACAAGCTCACCAACGGCGAACTGGATGCCGCGCATGTGCTGTACGGACTGGTCTACGGTGTGCACCTGGGCATCGGCGGGCCGAAGAAAGACATGTCGGTACTGATGGCGATCAACAACAATGGTCAGGGCATCACCCTTTCCAACCAGTTGAAGGAAAAGGGCGTGACCGACGGCGCCTCGCTGCGCGCACTGATCAGCAAGGAACACCGCGAATACACCTTCGCCCAGACCTTCCCCACCGGCACCCACGCGATGTGGCTGTATTACTGGCTGGCCGCGCACGGCATCAACCCATTCACGGAAGCCAAGACGGTGGTGGTGCCGCCGCCGCAGATGGTCGCCAACATGCGCGTCGGCAACATGGACGGTTTCTGCGTCGGCGAGCCGTGGAATGCACGCGCCATTTTCGACAAGATCGGCTTTTCGGTGGCAACCAGCCAGGACATATGGAAGGATCACCCAGAGAAAGTGCTGGGCACTACCGCCGAATGGGTAGCGAAATATCCCAACACCGCCCGCGCGCTAACCGCAGCAGTACTGGAGGCCTCGCGCTTCATCGATACGCCAGCCAACCGCCACCAGGTTGCGCAAACCATCGCCGACAAGTCCTATGTCAATGCCCCCATCGAAGTCATCGAAGGACGCTTCATGGGCCACTACGACAACGGCATCGGCAAGAAATGGGAAGACCCCAACATGATGAAGTTCTACAACGACGGCGCGGTGAATTTCCCCTACCTCTCCGACGGCATGTGGTTCCTCACCCAGCACAAGCGCTGGGGCCTGCTCAAGGACGATCCAGACTACCTGGGCGTGGCCAAGAAAATCAACCAGATCGAGATTTACAAGCAGGCCGCCGCGCTCACCAAGACGCCGGTGCCCAAGGATGCGATACGCTCGTCCAAGCTGATCGACGGCGTGGTGTGGGACGGCAAGGACCCGAAAGCCTACGCCGCAAGTTTCAAGATCAAGGCATGAACGGGTAATGAGTAAAGGGTGATGTGTGACGAGAGAAGGTTTTACCTATTCCTCATCACACATCGCTCATCACCAGAAAGGTTTTTACAATGAACAAAATTTTCAAAGCCCTGCTCCCGCCGCTGATCGGCCTGCTGCTGTTCGTCGGCGTATGGGCGCTGGTCGCGCAATCCAGCCCGCAACTGCCGGGGCCGGCGAAAACCTGGGCATCGGCGGTGCAACTCTTCAGCGACCCGTTCTACCGCAAAGGCCCCAACGACCAGGGCATAGGCTGGAACATCCTGGCCTCGCTGCAACGGGTCGGCATCGGCTTCGGCATGGCGGCGGCAATCGGCATCCCGCTCGGCTTCATGATCGGGCGCTTCCAGTTTCTCGATGCGATGACCGCGCCCATCATCAGTCTGCTACGCCCGGTTTCGCCGCTGGCCTGGCTGCCGATCGGCCTGCTGGTATTCAAGGCAGCCAACCCGGCGGCGATCTGGGTGATTTTCATCTCCAGCATCTGGCCGATGATCATCAATACCGCGGTGGGCGTGAACCGTATTCCGCAGGACTACATGAACGTCGCCAAGGTGCTCAACCTGTCGGAATGGAAGATTTTCACCAAGATCCTCTTCCCCGCCGTGCTGCCCTACATGATCACCGGCATCCGCCTCTCCATCGGCGTGGCCTGGCTGGTGATCGTCGCCGCCGAAATGCTCACCGGCGGCGTCGGCATCGGCTTCTGGGTGTGGGACGAATGGAACAACCTCAACGTCGAACACATCATCATCGCCATCTTCGTGGTCGGCATCGTCGGGCTGCTGCTGGAACAGGCACTGGTGATGCTGGCAAAACGTTTCAGCTACGAGTGAGAGTCACATGGAAAAATACGTTCAAGTCGAAAACGTGCAAATGCTTTTCGATACCAAAAAAGGCCCCTTCGTCGCGCTGCGCGACATCGACCTGACCATCGCACAGGGAGAATTCGTGACCCTGATCGGCCACTCCGGTTGTGGCAAGTCCACCCTGCTCAATTTGATCGCCGGGCTGACGCTGCCCAGCAGCGGCGCGATGCTCTGTGCCGGGCGCGAGATCGCCGGCCCCGGCCCGGAACGCGGGGTGGTGTTCCAGAACCACAGCCTGTTGCCGTGGCTGACCTGCTTCGAGAACGTCCACTTGGCGGTGGAGCGGGTATTCGGCCGCGCCGAAAGCCAGGCCAACCTGAAAAAACGCACCCACGAAGCGCTGGCTCTGGTCGGCTTGACCCACGCTGAGCACAAGCGTCCGCACGAAATCTCCGGCGGCATGAAGCAGCGCGTCGGCATCGCCCGCGCGCTGTCGATGCAGCCCAAGGTACTGCTGATGGACGAACCGTTCGGCGCGCTGGACGCGCTGACCCGCGCACATCTCCAGGATGAACTGATGAAAATCGCCCAGGCCACCCACAGCACGGTGGTGATGGTCACTCACGATGTCGACGAGGCCGTGCTGCTGTCCGACCGCATCGTGATGTTGACCAACGGCCCGGCGGCAACCATCGGCGAAATCCTGCATGTCGAACTGGAACGTCCACGCGAGCGCCTGGCGCTGGCCAACGAGCCGAAATACCACGAATACCGGGCCGCCGTGCTGGAGTTCCTGTACCACCGCCAACTGCGCCCGGCTGCATGAAAAATGTAGGTTGGGCTGAGGCCAAAGGCCGATGCCCAACGAACAATCGAACATTGTTGGGCATCACTACGTTCAGCCCAACCTACGTAAGAACGGAGCAATCATGAGCAACTGGACCAGAATCTGCACCCTCGAAGACATCCCGCGCCAAGGCAGCCGGGTGGTGGAAAGCGACAGCGGACGCATCGCGCTGTTCCGCACCCACGACAACGAAGTGTTCGCCCTCGCCGACCGTTGCCCGCATAAGGGCGGCCCGCTTTCGCAGGGCATCGTGTGCGGCTGCAAGGTCACCTGCCCGCTGCACAACTGGAACATCCATCTTGCCGACGGCAAGGCGATCGCGCCTGATGAGGGCCAGACCGCCACCTATCCGGTGAAGCTGGAAGGCGGCGCGGTGTTCATTCAACTCTAAAAATACGAGCCCTTGGCAGGAGCAAAACATGGAAAAAATGAAACTGGTACTGGTCGGCAACGGCATGGCCGGGGTACGCGCCCTGGAAGAGCTGCTCAAGCTCGCCCCCGACCTGTACGACATCACGGTGTTCGGTGCGGAGCCGCACCCCAACTACAACCGCATCATGCTCTCGCCGCTGCTGGCGGGCGAGCAGACGGTGCAGGAGATCATCATCAACGATCTCGGCTGGTACGCCGAGCACGGCATCACCCTGCACCTCAACAAAAAGGTGGTGAAAATCGACCGCAAGGCCTGCACCGTCACCGCAGCAGACGGCACCAGCGCCGCCTACGACCGGCTGATACTTGCCACCGGCTCGAAGCCTTTCATCCTGCCGGTGCCGGGCAACGAACTCAACGGCGTGGTGAGTTTCCGCGACATCGCCGACGTCGATGCGATGATTGCCGCATCCCAACAATACCAGCACGCCGTAGTCATCGGCGGCGGTTTGCTCGGCCTGGAAGCCGCCTACGGCCTGAAACTGCGCGGCATGGACGTGACCGTGGTGCATCTCGCCCCCTGGCTGATGGAACGCCAGCTCGACCGCAGCGCCGCCAAACTGCTGCAAACGAGCCTCGAAGAAAAGGGGCTGAAATTCCTGCTGGAAAAGCGCACCGAGGCACTCTTGCCGGCGGCAGCCCCTCTCCCGCAAGCGGGAGAGGGGACGGCTGTTCCCACGCTGCGCGTGGGGAAGGTTCGATTTTCTGACGGCGGCGAAGTTCCCGCCGACCTGGTGGTAATGGCTGCCGGTATTCTCCCCGACGACGCGCTGGCGCGTTCCGCCGGCATTCATTGCGCACGCGGTATCGTGGTCAACGACACCCTCCAGACCTTCGACCCGCGCATTTACGCGCTCGGCGAATGCGTCAGCCATCGCGGCATCAACTACGGGCTGGTCGCGCCGTTGTTCGAAATGGCCAAGGTCTGCGCCAACCACTTGGCGCAGATGGGCATCGCCCGCTACAACGGCACGGTGACTTCCACTAAGCTGAAAGTCACCGGTATCGAGCTGTTTTCGGCGGGCGATTTCAGCAGCAGCGAGCATAGCGACGAACTGGTGTTCCACGACGCCGCGAGCGGCATCTACAAGAAACTGGTGCTGGAAAACGACCGCATCAAGGGCGCGGTGCTCTACGGCGACAGCGTGGACGGCAGCTGGTACTTCCAGTTGATGCGCGACGGCGCGGACGTGTCCGCCTTCCGCCGCACCCTGCTGTTCGGTCAGGCGCACCTCGGCGACTCCGGCCACAACCCGGAAACCCGCGTTGCTTCATTACCCGACAGCGCCGAAATCTGCGGCTGCAACGGCGTATGCAAGGGCGACATCGTCAAGGCGATCCGCGACAAGAAGCTCTACACCCTCGACGAAGTGCGTTCCCACACCAAGGCCTCGGCTTCCTGCGGCTCCTGCACCGGGCTGGTTGAATCGCTGCTGGCGCACACCCTGGGCGGCGATTATTCGGAAGCGCCGGGCAAGAAGCCGCTGTGCAAATGCACCGATTACACCCACGACGAAGTGCGCGCCGCCATCGCCGAATACCGGCTCAAAGACATGGCCGCCGTGCGTACCCATTTCGAATGGAAAACCCCGGACGGCTGCCCGGCCTGCCGCATGGCACTCAATTATTACCTGCTGTGCGCCTGGCCGCAGGATTATCAGGACGACCCGCAATCGCGCTACATCAACGAACGCGCCCACGGCAACATCCAGAAAGACGGCAGCTATTCGGTGGTGCCGCGCCTGTTCGGCGGGATGTGCACGCCGCATCAGTTGCGCGCCATCGCCGACGTGGCCGACAAGTACCGGGTGCCGGAAATGAAAGTCACCGGCGGCCAGCGCATCGACATGTTCGGCGTCAAAAAGGAACAGCTGCCGGCGATGTGGAAAGACCTCAGCGACGCCGGTTTCGTTTCCGGCCACGCTTACGGCAAGGCCATGCGCACCGTCAAAACCTGCGTCGGCAGCGCCTGGTGCCGCTTCGGCACGCAGGATTCGACCGGGCTGGGCGTCCAGCTGGAAGAACTCACCTGGGGCTCGTGGATGCCGCACAAGTTCAAGCTGGCAGTCTCCGGCTGCCCGCGCAACTGCGCCGAGGCGACCATCAAGGACTTCGGCGTGGTGTGCGTGGATTCCGGCTACGAACTCCACGTCGGCGGCAACGGCGGGATCAAGGTGCGCGTCACCGACCTGCTGTGCAAGGTGGAGAGCGAAGCGGAAGTGCTGGAATACTGCGGCGCCTTCTGCCAGCTCTACCGCGAAGACGCCCATTACCTGGAGCGCACCGCGCCGTGGATAGAGCGCGTCGGCCTGGAGAAACTCAAGGCCGCCATCGTCGCCGACCCGGAGAAGCGCAAGGCGCTTTATCAAAGATTCCTGGTTTCCCAGCAGCCGGCGCAGATCGATCCGTGGAAGGAACGCGCAAACGGCGCGATGGCCGGGGAATTCGCGGTATTGCGGGGATGACGAAATGTAGGTTGGGTTAGGCGCGTTTTTTGCGCCGTAACCCAACAAACCTAATTTTCCTTCTAAACACAGGTCTTGAATGATTGGGTCTGTTGGGTTATGCCCGACAGCCTACCGGCTTGGGCACAAGCGCGATGAAGCCGCTAACCCAACCTACATGATTGCGAGGACAACACAATGTTATTCGGCAGAACCCAAAAAAACCCCATCAAGATCGCCGACAAGGGCGTGGTCGAGTGGCAATACGCCACTTGCGGCTATTGCTCGACCGGCTGTTCGATCGAGGTCGGCCTGAACGCGGACGGCAAGCCGGTCGCCTCGCGCGGGGTCGCGGATGCCGACGTGAATCGCGGCAAGCTGTGCCTGAAAGGGATATTCGAGCACGAGCTGTTCGCCTCCGCCGGGCGCGGCACCCAGCCTTTGATCCGTGGCCACTGGCACGACGCCTGGCAGCCGACCGACTGGAACAGCGCACTCGATAAGGTGCACGACGAAATCCGCCGCGTCCAGGCCAAATACGGCCCCGATTCGGTAGCGATCATCTCGACCGGGCAGATGCTCACCGAGGAGTTCTACACCCTCGGCAAGCTGACGCGCGGCCTGATCGGCACCAACAACTACGACGGCAACACCACCTTGTGCATGGCATCGGCGGTATCCGGCTACAAGCGTTCTTTCGGCTCCGACGGCCCGCCCGGCTGTTACGAGGATTTCGAGCATACCGATTGTCTGATCGCCTGGGGCTCCAACCTCCCCGAGCAGCACCCGATCATCTACTGGCGCATGAAGGAGGCTCAGGAACGGCGCGGCTTCCCGCTGATCGTGGTGGATCCGCGCGTGACCATGCTGGCGCAGAACGCCCATATGCACCTGGCAATCACCCCCGGCACCGACGTGGTGCTGCAAAACGCTCTGATGCACGTGATTTTCGCCGAAGGACTGGAAGACTCGCGCTACATCGCCGCCAACACCAACGGCGTCGATGAACTGCGCACCTTGGTCGCCAGCTACGACCCGGTGACCGCCTCGAAAATCTGCGGCATCGACGAAGACACCATCCGTGTGGTCGCGCGCACCCTCGCCAAGGCCGGCGCGGCGATGCAGATCTGGACCATGGGCATCAACCAGTCCACCCACGGCTCCGACGGCGTGGTGGGCATCAACAACCTCGCGCTGATCACCGGCAATATAGGCAAGCCGGGCGGCACATCGCTGTCGATCACCGGCCAGTGCAATGCAATGGGTACCCGCGAATGGTCGTCGTGCTCGGGCCTGCCCAACTACCGCTACCTGGAAAACCCGCAGCATCGCGAGGAAGTGGCGAAATTCTGGAATGTCGACCCGGAGTTTTTTCCGAAAAAACGCGGCATGTTCCAGACCGACATCTACCAGGCGATGGAGGCCGGGCAGATCAAGGGGATGTGGCTAATCGCCACCAACCCCATGTCGTCGCTGCCCAACACCGCGCGCATCCGCAAGGCCATGGAAAAGCTGGAATTCTGCTGCGTGCAGGACTGCTACCAGGATACCGAAAGCGCCCAGTACGCCCACCTCTACCTGCCCGCCGGCACCTGGGCTGAAAAGGAAGGGGTAATGACCAACACCGAACGGCGCATCAACCTGATCAACCCCATCGCCACCCCGCCCGGCAAGGCCAAGCCCGACCTGTGGATCTTCAACCGGGTGGCGGAACGCTTCAACAAGGACGGCAAGCTGAGCTTCCCGGAAAAGGCCGCCGACATCTTCCTGGAGATGGGCGAACTGTCCAAGGGACGGCTCGCCGACATCTCCGGGATGAACCACGCGCTGCTGGAAAAGAATCGCGGCATCCAGTGGCCCTACACCGCCAAACAGGCGGCGCAAGGCATAGCGCCGCCCAAGGGCGGCAAGCGCCTGTACACCGAGGACGGCGTGTTCAGCTATCCCGACGGCAAGGCCAAGCTGATCCCGCTGCCCTTCATCGACAACAATGAAACGCCGGACGAGTCCTTCCCGTTCTGGCTCAACACCGGGCGCCTGATCGAGCACTGGCACGGGCGCACCAAGACCGGCAAGATCGGCAACAACAACAAGTTCAGCCCGATACCCTTTATCGAGATCAATCCCGATGCTGCGGCGGAACTGGGAATTCAAAGGGGCGACTACGTGCGCCTGGTATCGCGCCGCTCCGATGCACTGGCGATGGCCATGCCCACTCAGCGAGTGCCGAAAAACATGGTGTTCCTGCCCTTTCATTTTCACGATTGCGCCAACCGCCTGACCCTCGGCCTGCTCGACCCGCATTCGCGCCAGCCCGCCTACAAGCAGTCGGCGGTGCGCATTGAGAGGATCGCCGACCAGCAGGCGGCGGCGAAGTTGAGCATGGAAATGCGGAAATTCTGACCGCCTGTAGGAGCGACCTCCTGGTCGCGAACCCGTGCCGATTATCGCGACCAGGAGGTCGCTCCTACGAATCTGGAGGAAAAAAAGATGTACCAAGCCCGAGAAAACGAACCCGACTACGCCCGGCTCAACGACCCGGCCAGCCTGCGCCAAAACTGCTACGGCAAGGCCATCGACACCGT
>CALMWM010000011.1 GCA_937873435.1 uncultured Gallionellaceae bacterium | reverse complement strand
GGATAACGGCATCGCCAGCGTGGACGGCGTTGCCGCAGCCCAACGCCT
Organism: uncultured Gallionellaceae bacterium; assembly: GCA_937873435.1. GTDB lineage: Bacteria > Pseudomonadota > Gammaproteobacteria > Burkholderiales > Sulfuricellaceae > JAGXQV01. The sequence continues at coordinate 7,901 of CALMWM010000011.1, read as the reverse complement.
GGGCATCGAAACCCTGGTCACCGACCACCACCTGCCCGGCGACGAATTGCCGCAAGCCGCCTGCATCGTCAATCCCAACCAGGCAGGATGCGCCTTCCCGAGCAAACACCTGGCGGGCGTCGGCGTGATTTTCTACGTGATGCTGGCGCTACGTGCCGAACTGCGCAGCCGCGGGACGTTTGCCGGGAAAACCGAACCGAATCTGGCCAGGCTGCTCGACCTGGTCGCGCTCGGTACCGTGGCCGACGTAGTCAAGCTCGACGACAACAACCGCACCCTGGTTCATCAGGGGCTTAAGCGCATCCGTGCCGGACAGGCGTGCGCCGGCATCCGTGCGCTGCTGCGCATTGCGCGGCGCGAATCGGACAAGGCTACGGCCTACGATCTCGGCTTCGTCGTCGGCCCGCGCCTGAATGCCGCCGGACGGCTCGACGACATGGCGCTGGGCATCGAATGCCTGCTGTGCGACGACGAAACCCAAGCGCTCGCCATCGCCGAACAGCTCGACGCCCTCAACCGCGAACGCCGCGAGATCGAAACGGGGATGCAAAATAGCGCACTATCCGCGCTGGAAAAAATCGAATGCCACAATAGCTATACCCTGAGCCTTTACGATGAAACCTGGCACCCCGGCGTGATCGGCATCCTCGCCTCGCGCCTCAAGGACAAATTCCACCGCCCGGTGATCGCCTTCGCTCCCGGCAACGACGGCGAATTGAAAGGCTCGGGGCGCTCGATCCGCAGCTTGCACCTGCGCGATGCGTTGGACCTGGTGACCAAACGCCACCCCCACCTGGTGCAACGCTTCGGCGGCCATGCCGCCGCCTGCGGCCTGACTATCGCCGAGGCGCATTTCGAGGAGTTCACCCGCGCCTTCGAAGCCGTGGTGCAAGCCCTGCTCTCCCCCGCCGATCTGGAACAATACACTGAAACCGACGGCACCCTGGCGCCGCGCGAAAACACCCTCGAACTGGCGCACCTGTTGCGGGAACAGACCTGGGGACAAGGCTTTCCCCAACCCAGCTTCAACAGCGAATTCCAGGTGGAAAACCAGCGCGTGGTCGGCGAAAAGCATCTGAAACTCAAACTCGGCCAGCAAGGCCTGAGCTTCGACGCCATCCTGTTTTCCCACAACGACCCGCTACCGGCGGCGATCCACGCCGTTTACCGCCTCGACGTCAACGAATACAAGGGCGCGCAAAGCTTGCAGCTGATAATCGAGCACTGGAAAAGTGTATAAAGACCTTAAATTACCCCATCTAGATGCACACGATATTCTGCTTTTTATGTGATAACATGAAACAATATCAAGCCCATAAAAATCAGGATATGCCCATGAGAACCCATATCGAACTCGACGACAACCTGCTCGAACAAGTTTGCGCACTAGGACGATTTTCCACCAAAAAAGCTGCCGTGAACACGGCATTGGCTGAATACGCCAAGCTTCTGAAGAGACAACAGTTGCTCGCCCTGCGCGGGCAAGTGGCGTGGCAAGGCGATCTCGACCGTTTACGCGCCAATCGGGCGGAACCGGCAGCATGATGTTGGCGGACACTTCGGCGTGGGTGGATTATTTCAACGGCCACCCATCCGCCGAAGCGGAATGGCTGACCCACGCGATTGCCGATAATCAACCCATCGTTTTACCGGGCGTTGTACTGACTGAAATCCTGCTCGGGCTGAAATCCGAAGCCGAAGCGGAACGTATTGCCTCGCTGCTGACCGCCTTCGATGTCGCACCGGAACACGACCGTGCCGACTATCTTGCCGCCGCCGCCATATATCGAACCTGCCGTGCGCAAGGCTACACGGTGCGCTCTACCATCGACTGCCTGATTGCCCAACTGTGTTTGCGCCACGACTTCACCCTGCTGACCAAAGACCGGGATTTCCAGACCATTGCCCGCTTCTTCCCGCTGCGATTGACGGCGACGAGTTGAATCGCTACGGCTCTCGCAACATCTGGAAGCGGCAATTTTGCAGCTTGAAGGCTGTCGAAGCGCTGCCGGACAAACCACGACCAAGTGTATAATCGCCCCCTTTCCGAAATCATTCAGAGACACTGCCATGGAAGCCGAACAACTTAACGCCATCGCCAACCGACTTGCGGACTTGTCCGCCCGAGCCACCGATTTACGGAGGTATCTTTGACTACGATAGCAAGCAGGAACGTCTAGTCGAAGTCACCCAACTGCTGGAAGACCCGGCGATCTGGGAAGACGCCAAGCGCGCCCAGGAACTGGGTCGCGAGCGGCGCACACTCGAATCCATCGTCTTCACCCTGAATGAATTGGATCAGGGGCTGCACGACAGCACCGACCTGTTCGACATGGCCAAGGAAGAAGGCGACGACGCCACGCTGGAAAGCGTCGGCCTGGATGCCGAGAAACTCGAAAAAACCGTGGCGGACATGGAGTTCCGCCGCATGTTTTCTCACCCGATGGATCCCAACAACTGCTTCATCGAGATCCAGTCCGGCTCCGGCGGCACCGAAGCGCAGGACTGGGCCTCCATGCTGTACCGCATGTATGTACGCTACTGCGAGCGCAAGGGCTTCAAGGTGGAAATTCTGGAAGAATCCGATGGTGAAGTCGCAGGGCTGAAAAGCGCTACCATCAAAGTCAGCGGCGATTACGCCTACGGCTACCTGCGCACCGAATCCGGCGTCCACCGCCTGGTGCGTAAATCGCCATTCGACTCCAACGCGCGCCGTCACACCTCGTTCGCCAGCGTGGTCACCTTTCCCGAAGTGGACGATTCCATCGAAATCGAAATCAACCCCGCCGACCTGCGCGTCGATACGTACCGGGCTTCTGGAGCGGGCGGCCAGCACATCAACAAGACCGATTCGGCGATCCGCATCACCCACATTCCCACCAACACCGTGGTGCAATGCCAGAACGACCGCTCGCAACACAAAAACCGCGCCGAAGCCATGTCGATGCTGAAAGCCCGCCTCTACGAACTGGAACTGCGCAAACGCAACGAAGAAAAACAGGCGATGGAAGACAGCAAGACCGACATCGGCTGGGGCCACCAGATCCGTTCCTACGTGCTGGACCAATCGCGCATCAAGGATTTGCGCACCAATTACGAAGTCGGGAATACCCAAGCAGTGCTGGATGGGGAACTGGACGACTTCATCGCGGCGAGTTTGAAGCAGGGGGTGTAATGGCTGGCTTACACGACACCGGTACTGAAGGAAATTCGCTAGCGAATTTCCTCGCCCCCGGCGTCGTACTGCAAAATATCCCGGAACGTTTTCCCTTTATCGCTTCCCTCCGGCGCAGCATTGCCACCGAACTTGTCGCAGTGCTGACCTGCCTTTTGCCGCTTGTTCTCGTTTTTGCCTGCCTGCCGCTACACGCTGCCGAATTCGCCGCGCCCCCGGTGATACTGGCCAACGTCTACCGCGGCGAGGTTCCGCTGGCGGACTACTGGGTGAGCGAAAAACTCGACGGCGTGCGCGGTTACTGGGATGGCGAAAAGCTGCTGACGCGCGGCGGCGAGCGCATCGCCGCGCCGGCGTGGTTTGTCGCGGGCTGGCCCAAGGTTCCGCTGGACGGGGAATTGTGGGTAGGACGCGGCCAGTTTTCCCAGGCGGTTTCCACTGTCAGGCAAAAGACCCCGGACGATGCCGCTTGGCGCAAGCTGCGCTTCATGCTGTTCGATTTGCCCGCCCATCCGGGCGTCTTCGACGAGCGCAATACGGCATTGCACGCGGTGGTTGCGCAGATCGGCCAGCCCTGGGTGCGCCAGGTGGAGCAATTCAAGGTGGCGACACCCGCCGCGCTGCAAGCCCTGCTGGCACGCACGCTCAAGCAAGGCGGCGAAGGCTTGATGCTGCATCGCGGCAGCTCGCTCTACCGCGCCGAACGCAACGACGACCTGCTCAAGCTCAAACCTTACCAGGATGCCGAGGCGCGTGTGGTGGCGCATCTGCCGGGCAAGGGCAGACATGCCGGCGTACTCGGCGCGTTGGCGGTGGAGTCACCTCAAGGATTGCGCTTCCGCCTGGGCAGCGGCCTGTCCGACGCGGATCGCCGCAATCCGCCGCCGCTGGGCAGTTGGGTGACTTACCGTTACACCGGGCTGAACGAAAAAACCGGCATTCCCCGCTTCGCCCGTTTCATGCGAGTACGCGAGGACATGGTTGGCGATGGGCAAGCGGGTAGCGAAAAGCAATAAGCCGGCTTCATGGCGTGCCTGCGCAAAATGTGGCACAATTATGAGATTGTTGCACAACAGAATTTTTTCCATGAAAAGCCTCAACATCCGCGAAATCCGCCAAGAGCTTTCCCATCTCGACGAGCTGCTGGTCAAGGAAGGCGAACTGCTGGTGACCCGCCACGGCAAGCCGATAGCGCGGGTGTTGCCGTTGGAATCTGCCCCGTCGCCACGCCATCTCCCCTCGCTCAAATGGCTACGGGATCAAGCGCCATTTCAGGAAATTCCCAGCGAGGTGTTGATTCGGGAAGACCGGGATGCCCGTGACTGAGTGTTACGTCGATACCAGCGCGCTGCTCAAGCTGTACGTGACCGAACCTTTCTCGGACGAGGCGCAAAGCTATCTGTCGAGCATCGACCGCCCGGCGATCAGCAGCCTGACCACGCTGGAATGGCATTGCGCGATGGCGCGGCGGCAGCGTTCCGGCGCTTTCTCCGAGAACTATCTAGCGCTGGCAAGGCAAGAATTCATGCGCCATGTCAGCGAGGGATATTTCCGCCTCCAGCCCGTCAGCGACACCCTGCTCACCCAGGCGCTGGGACTGCTGGAAGCCGTCAAACCTATTTCGCTGCGCACGTTGGACGCCATGCATCTGGCCGCTGCGCGTGCCGCGGAGGCGCAGAGCATTGCCACCGCCGACAAGATTATGAGCCAGGCCGCCGAACGGCTTGGTATGAAAGTTGAACGATTTTTTGCATAAGCCCATACGACCATGACCGACGAAACTCAAAACACCATTGCCCCCCAGGACGAAAACCAGATCATCGCCGAGCGCCGCGAAAAACTGAAAAAGCTGCGCGAGCAAGGTGTCGCTTTCCCCAACGATTTCAAGCGCTGCGACATGGCCGGTGAACTGCACGCGGCCCACGACGGCAAGGAGAACGATGCGCTGGAAGGCTCGCCGATCCATGTCAGCGTGGCCGGGCGGATGATGTTGAAACGGGTGATGGGCAAGGCCTGCTTCGCCACCATCCAGGACATGAGCGGGCGCATCCAGCTTTTCATCACTGCTGACGGCACCAGCGCGGAAACGCTCGAAGCGTTCAAGCATTACGACCTGGGCGACATCCTCGGCGCCAACGGCACGCTGTTCAAGACCAAGACCGGCGAACTGACATTGCGTGTCACCGAATTGCGGATGCTGACCAAATCGCTGCGCCCGCTGCCGGAAAAATTTCACGGCCTCACCGACCAGGAGCAGAAATACCGCCAGCGCTATCTTGATTTGATTACCAACGAGGAATCGCGCAAGGTGTTCACGGTGCGCTCTCAGGTGATCCAGGCGATCCGCTCGTTTCTGGTGGGGCGCGGCTATCTCGAAGTGGAAACCCCGATGATGCACCCGATTCCCGGCGGCGCCTCGGCACGCCCGTTCAGCACCCACCATAACGCGCTGGACATGGAACTGTACCTGCGAATCGCGCCGGAGCTGTACCTCAAGCGCTTGGTGGTGGGCGGCTTCGAAAAGGTTTTCGAGATCAACCGCAACTTCCGCAACGAGGGGCTGTCGACGCGCCACAACCCGGAATTCACGATGATCGAATTCTACGAGGCGTATCGCGATTACAAGTACCTGATGGATCTCACCGAGGAGATGTTCCGCGAAACGGCGAAATCGGTGCTCGGCCATACGGTGGTGCAATATCAGGGCCACACCATCAACCTGGGGCTGCCGTTCGATCGCCTGACCATCGTCGAGTCGATCCAGAAATACCATCCGGGCAAATTCAGCGACGAGCAGTTGCACGACCGCAAGGCGCTGATCGACACGCTGAAGAGCCTGAACGCGGCCTACAAGCCGACCGACGGCGTCGGCGGGCTGCAACTGTCGCTATTCGAGGAAACCACCGAACAGCTCTTGATCCAGCCGACCTTCATTATCGACTACCCGGCCGAGGTCTCGCCGCTGGCGCGCCGCAGCGACAGCAATCCCGGGATTACCGAGCGCTTCGAGTTGTTCGTGGTGGGACGCGAACTGGCCAACGGCTTCTCCGAGCTGAACGACGCGGAAGACCAGGCGGAACGCTTCATGGAGCAGGTCCATCAGAAAGAAGCCGGCGATGCCGAAGCCATGCACTACGACGCCGACTACATCCGCTCGCTGGAATTCGGCCTGCCGCCCACCGCCGGCGAAGGCATCGGTATCGACCGCCTGATCATGCTGCTGACCGACAGCCCGAGCATCCGCGACGTGATCCTGTTCCCGCAGATGAGACCGGAATAACCCTATTCCATTTCGCAGCAGAAACAAAAAACACCCTCTCCCTACCCCTCTCCCACAAGTGGGAGAGGGAACAGGCGCCCTCTCTCCTTTATGCCCATTAGGGTACTTGGGAGAGAGGGAAGACGGTCTCGTTAGGCGAGTTTCATGCTGGGTTCATCGCGGCAAAATCCCCGGAAAATAGCGGGAATCGCACCGTCACTTCCGTACCTCGTTCTGCCGAAGTTTCGAAGCCGATGTCGCCGCCCATGGTCAGTATCATCAGGCGTGCGGAATAGGTTCCCAGGCCGGTACCGCCGGACTTTCCGGCGGTCGTGTATTTATCGAAGAAATGAGCACGGATTTCTTCGGGTACTTCACCCTGGTTGCGTATGCTGATCGACGATCCGACAGCATCGCGGCGCAGGTCGATGACGACACTGCCGTGCATAGGTGAAGCTTCCATCGCGTTTTTGGTGAGATTGGCCAGTAGCGAATAGCACAGGGGGGCTTCACCGGGTACCGAGAAAACCTCGCTGCCGTCCGCCTCATGGTCGCCGATGTGAATTGCCACGCCAAGACGCAGGGTGCGCACCAGTGAGCCATTGTCGTTGATTACCCGATTCAGGATGGGGATCAGATCGACTGGCTGCGGCGCAAAGCGGTAAAGCCCCTGCTCCATCTTGTACAAGTCTAGCGAGCGGCTGATCATGTCCAGCATGGTGTAGCCGGACTTTTCGATCATCCTGGTTAACTCGATACGCTCTTCTTCTGGATAGCTGTCGCCAAGCAACATTTGGGTCGCGCCCAGGATACCGTTGAGCGGGCTTTTGAGATCGTGATGCATGATCCGCTCGACATCATCGCGTAGCGCGGCGGCTTCTTCCAGGGACTGCTTCTGGGCGCGAAGCTGGCTCAGTGCGGTACACAGCGACAAGTGGTTGCGCACCCGCGTACGCACGATGGAAGGGTGAAAAGGCTTGGAGATATAGTCCAGCGCCCCAAGTTCCAGCCCTTTTTCCTCGTCACCGGCAGAATCCAGCGCGGAAATGAAAATCACCGGAATTTCGTCGGTGAGTTCGTCGGCCTTGAGTTCGCGTATCACCTGGTAACCGTCCATCTCGGGCATAAGCACGTCCAGCATGATCAGATCGGGAAGATGCTCGCGCGCACGCTCCAGCGCCTGCAAGCCGTTTTTGGCGAGAACGATTTTGTAATCGTCCTTGAGCAGCTCTGCAAGCAGCGCCCGGTTCTGCTTTTCATCGTCCACGACCAGGATGGTATGCTTTTGCGTCATGTGGATTTTCCTTTCAAGCTCAGGCTGACTTCGGCGAGCAACTCCAGCGCCTTTTCGTATTCCACGTCCTCGATCAGATCGCCTATTCTGCCCAGCAAATCTTCTAGATTTGGATCGGAGATGGCTTTGCGTAGCGCCTGAAACGCATCGTCGGCTGCGGCATCGTCATCGGC
>CALMWM010000010.1 GCA_937873435.1 uncultured Gallionellaceae bacterium | reverse complement strand
GCGTATATTTTTCCGCCGTTCGGCTACTCCCGAATCGACGACTGTGGATGTGACCGATCTGGTGCATCCAGACAACAAGGCCGTTGCCGTTGCCGCCGCCCAAGCCTGTCTGCTCGACGTGGCAGGGGTGGATTTTCTTTCAACGGATATTACGCAATCCTGGAAAACGAATGGCGCCGGTATCGTCGAGGTCAATGCCGGCCCGGCGTTAGATATGCATATGTATCCAGGCGAAGGGACCCGTCGCGACCCCAGTTGGCATGTAATTCGCTCGCGCCTGCCAGCGCGTGCGCCGGGACGAATTCCCGTTGTCATGGTGACGGGGCGTTTTCACAAGAAATCTTCTGCTGGCTGGATCGCCAATTTGTTGGCGCTGTGCGGCTATTCCGTCTCGGTTGAAGATGCCACGGCGCTGACCGGCGTACCGTTCACTTCGCCGCACGCGGATGCCGGCGTGCTGGCCGCATCGCTGAAAACGATGGCGCTGGACGGTCTGCCGATAGACCGCGTCGCCGTGACTGTCATCACCGACGATTTTTCACCATTCGAAGACATTGCCGGTATTACTGCTGTTCCCGACATTACCACCCGCCTGCATCGACTGGCGGTGGACGTTGCTTGCGAGGCGGTGATTATTGATGGAGCCAGCCCGGCACTGCGCCAGGCGGCAGGGTGCCGACCTGCCAGGCAGATCGGCTATGTTTGGGATACCCGCAACAACTCCGAGGACGCACCGCTGGTGGAGCACCTCAAGGCGGGTGGATGGGCGGTGGTAGCGCAGGCTGACGAGGCGGGCGAGCTTTGGATTAAGTTTTTGCGGGGTGACGACCGCTATTCCATCGCCCGGATGCAGGATGTTTTCAGCCATACCCAAGTGGAAACTGAAACGTACCCCAATCAGCAGGAAGTGCTACGTGCCTGTGCTGCCTTGGTCGGCATGGGGCTAAGCGTAGAAGCATTGGCCGCGCCGCTGCACGCTGCGGCAAAAGAGAGTTCCCGCTTGTCGACATTGCAGGTGTTTGCCGCCAACCAGCCTGCCACAGCCTCCGCAGATCCCCGCGACGGGCTGGCTATCGCACGGCTAGGGGCTTTCCTTGGCGCAAGCCGATTTGCGCGGCCATGGATAATCCTGGACAGCGAAAATGAAATCGAGAGTCTGCACCGCGAGCTGGATGCGCATCAGCCCTATTGGTGCCTCGTCGGCGAAGACCGGGCCATGGCGGAAAACCTGACTCGTCTGGGCGTTCCCGCATGGCGTATCTTGCATCTGGCCGACCCGGAAACGGCATGGGAAACCGCGCGAATGCAAGCGCAACCCGATGCCCTGATCGCCTTGTTGAGCATCGATGAATTGTTGCGCCGCCGTTTGTGTTCAGCCGCTTCGCGGCCATACGCGAAGGTGTCCGGGCGGGTAGGGTTGTGGGACGCCGCTGACTTGGCGTGCCAGTTCGATGGCGCCTGGGTGAGCGGGCCGGCTAGAGGATGGCGCACTGGGGGCGGCATCGCCTGGGGAGCGGAACATGCCCAAAGCGGCGATCTTGTGCTCATTCCCGGTGCACCGGATGATTTGTCAGGGTTGCAAAGCATCGAAAAAAATATCCTGCTTGCCCTTGAGCGCGGTGCATGCGGCGTCGTCGCCCCCATGGTGCCGCCTGCTTTACCGCGTTGGCAGCCAGTTCTGGTTTGCGATGATCTCCACCGAGGTCTGGAGCAGCTTGCCCGCACGGCGCGCGCGCGCTTTTCCGGCGCGGTGGTGGCGGTCTCCGGCGATCATGACCGGCTTATGGCTTCTGCGCTGCACAGTAGCTGGATAGAACTTTATAACGTGGCGCCAGAGATGATTTTCCTGAGCGGCGCTGGCGCTTCGCCAGTGAACACGCCGTTGATAGAGGCCACCCTGGCACTCGCCAGGACGCCGCCCCAAACGGATGTGGCGCTCTATCCGGTCGCATGGGACATGCTCGCAGTCGGACGGGTCAAGCCGGAGTTGTGGATCGTCAGGGTTACCGGCAGGGAAAGCGCCTTACGGACGATAGACTTGCTTGAATCCTTGCCTGCCGCCTGTAAAATCATCGTCGTGCTGCCATCCTCGGCAATAGCGGCCTGGGATAAGCGGCTGATGGCGCGCCGCACCGCGCTTTTTGTGCTGCTCGATGCAGACGCCGACACCGAGGCCAGTGAAAATTTTGACCAGCGCCTGGCACGCGCCGTCCGCGCGCTCATCCCGCTTTCAAAAACCTGAATTTTGTATTTTCAATGAAAATTGAAATTAACCTTTCGGTGTCACCCTTATGAATATCGACAAGATTCATTTTGCCGCTCCCGAGAAATTTCTTCCGGATTACCAGTCGGCTACC
>CALMWM010000009.1 GCA_937873435.1 uncultured Gallionellaceae bacterium | reverse complement strand
TCGCGGATCTCGCCCACCAGAATGACATCCGGATCCTGTCGCAGCACTGAACGCAATATTGTCTGGAATCCACGCCCGATCTTATCGTTGACCATCACCTGATTCAGGCTGGGAACATCGTATTCCACCGGGTCTTCAATCGTGATGATATTGATGTCCGGGGTATTGATGTGGTTCAGCGCTGCATAAAGGGTGGTGCTTTTACCTGAGCCAGTTGGACCAGTGACGAACAGGATGCCTTGAGGCTGCTTCAAGGTTGCCTTGAAGGGCCGCAAAATCTCCGGGGAAAAATCCAGCTTGTCGAGGTTAAGGATAGCGCTGGTGTAAAGAGAACCCAGAATGCGCATCACCACTTTTTCGCCATGAATGACGGGCAGACTGGAAACGCGGAAATCCAGGTTTTTCATCGGCAATGCAAAGCTGAAGCGGCCATCCTGAGGGCGCCGCCGCTCGGTAATGTCCATCTGTGCCGAAATCTTGTAGCGCGACACCAGTGGCAATGCCATTTCCGCCGGCAGAAAAAGCTTGTCGTGCAGCATTCCGTCAATACGGAAACGCACGATCACCTCGTTTTTCTTGGGCTCGACATGAATATCCGAGGCGCGTTCCTTGAGCGCCAGCAGGATGATCGAATCGGCAAGCTCAACCAGCGGCCTGGATTCGATGAACTGCGCGAGCTTTTCCTCATCAACCTGGGCGGCAAGAAAGGGCGCCAAATCGAGTTCCTTCACCATGCCGTCGAGATTGTCGACAGTCTGATAGTTAACCTTGATCGCCGAATTGATTTCGTCGCGAAAACAGAAAACCGGGCTGACCGGCTTCATCATCAGATTCGACAACGCCTTGACCGTGTCGGCGTCAGCCGGGTTAACCATGCCCACCGTAACCGCGTCACCCAACCGGTAAAGCGGAATAGCCTGGTATCGTTCCGCCATCTCGCCTGGCAGCAGCGCAATCGCTTCCGTCTGGAACAGCGTCTTGCTCAGGTTAACGTAGGTATGCTCGATCTGCGCCGCGAGCAATTCGCCCGCGCTATCGCGATCCAGGTAGCCATCCATGACGACGAATTGTGCAAACTCGACGGCATCATTTTTTGCAGCCTTGAGCATGCTTTCCATGGAAGTAACAGGTATACGTGCTTTTTCGCGAAAACTGGCGACAAGCGACTGGGTCAGTTCGATCATCAGAATTTTTTCCTACGTTTAGCCAGCAGTTTGCGAATGTCATCCTGAGTAACCCGTGCCTTATGCGTGGTTTCCAGAAACTGTTTTTCCTGCGCCGCCTGCGCCGCGAGGTGCTCAAGGTCTATGCGCTGATCGGCGTTGATTACCGGCTTTTCCGGCTGCTGACTTCCCGCTTCGGCGAAAGACCAGCCACAGCGGCCACAATATGCATCCTTGGCGCCGGCGACAAAGCCGCAACGGCAACGCTGGTGCGGCAAGGGTTCACCGCATACCCCACAAAAAGCATGGCCGGGCGGATTGGAATGCCGGCAACTCATGATGCTTCTGTCCGGATATCGGCCAGGTATTCGCCCCAGGTTTCACTGATCATCTTGTGCAATTCCTCGGCAGGCACGTTTTTTAAAATGTAATTTCTTGCACCGTTTTCGATGCATTCTTTCACCACATCGAGCGTATTCAGCGAACTCAGCATCACGACCAGCGTTTTGGGATTGATCGCCATAATCTGCTTCAGGACGTCTATGCCATCCAGTTTCGGCATGTTGATGTCCAACATCAACATGTCAGGTGAAAACTGTTTGTAAAGCGCTACGGCCTCCTCCCCATTTTCGGCTTCGGCCACGACCTCCGCGCCCAGCGAAGAAACGATATAGTTGATCAGATTTCGGATATGTTGCTCATCATCCACGATCAATACTCGAACTTTTCGTTTTTCCCTGCTTTTCCCCATATAGCACCTCGAATGTTCCATGCAACTTTCAAAACCTGCCGATAATCCACGATGGTACCAAAAGCCAAATCCCATACTGAATATTAACGCCATGCACCGCAGTTGCGGGGAAAAAATACGGACGGCAAATACTTTTTAAGAAGGATTATCGGCCCAGGCTGCTACGGCTGTTTCACAACGAAAATCAATGGATCGACAATTGTTCACAATCACTCGACCATGCTCCGATTTTCGGGCATCCGTTCCGGATCGGCACAGTTGTCTTAATACACAGGATAGAGCAAGATTCGCGCATGAAAAACAGCGACTTTCTCAAGCCGATTTATTCGGTCGCTCAAATCCGCCGAATCGAAGAAACGGCCATCCCGAACGCCGTACCCAGCCTCATGGAACGCGCCGGACTGGCGGCAGCGGAACTGGCGCGCGAACTGGCGGCAAACGGCAAACGCATCCTGATCCTCGCCGGCCCCGGCAATAACGGCGGCGATGCGCTGGTAGCGGCGCGCCGCCTCCAATCCTGGTGGTTTCGCGTAACCGTGGTATTTGCCGGCGACGCAGCCAAGCTGCCAACCGATGCCGCCGCAGCTCTCCGCGCCTGGATTGATGCCGGCGGCACCCTACTCGACGCGATCCCGGCGGGAGAATGTTGGGATCTGGCTGTCGACGGCTTGTTTGGGATCGGACTGGCGCGTAATTTGAGCGAGCGTTACCTGGAACTGGTCAGACACCTCAACCGCCTCGGCTTACCCGTGCTGGCGCTGGACGTGCCGAGCGGTCTGGATGCCGATAGCGGCCAGCGTTTCGGCGCGGCGGTACGCGCCAGCCATACGCTCACCTTCATCGCCCTCAAGCCGGGGCTGCTCACCGCTTATGGGACGGACGATTGCGGTGAAATCCATGTCGCCGACCTCGGCCTCGATCCGCCTGCATTGCTCGCGCCGCAAGGCTGCCTGCTCGCCCAGCGCGTTGCCGCTGCGCTGCCGCCGCGCCCGCGCAACAGCCATAAGGGCTTGGCGGGCAGCGTCGGTATCCTCGGCGGCGCGGAGTCTATGGTCGGAGCCGCGCTGCTGGCCGGGCGCGCAGCCCTCCACTGCGGCGCAGGCTTGATCCATGTAGCCATGTTGGCCGAGCAGGCGCCCGCCTGCGATCCGTCTCAAGCTGAACTGATGCTGTGCAACCCGCAACGACTCTTCGAAAACGATCAGCTGCGCTGCCTGGCGGTCGGCCCCGGCCTGGGACAATCGGCCACTGCGCTCGCGTTGGTACGGCATGCGCTGGAAGTCGAAACCGCGCTGGTGCTCGATGCCGATGCG
>CALMWM010000008.1 GCA_937873435.1 uncultured Gallionellaceae bacterium | reverse complement strand
GCGTCCAGCCAGGCTTCGATTTCGCTCCTGTCGGGCGAGCCGTCGTGAGCCTGCTCGCCGTCGATAAACACCCCGGCCGCCGCCATCACGCCATCGCCCTGTATTCCCGCAATAATCCGCGCCTTTTCCAGACGCACCTCCAGCCCACGCTCCTCGATCATTTCCCGAATCAGTTCGTAAGTGGCCGAATTATCGACGCGACTGCTGCTAACAACCTTGATGGTTTTCATGCACTGGACTCCAAAATGACGCCTGGCGCCAGGAACGCCAAGACAGATTGAAAGCACGAAAAATAGCACGGCGGGAAGGAGCGCTCCTTGTGCTGGATCAAGAGTAATGCGGAGATGATAAACACCAGGCTGATCTGTTCAGCCCTGCTCCCGTAAACAACGTGCCTGCCCTGACTTTCCCCGCCTGACTCAGAAACCGATGGTCACACCGAGCGTGATACGACGCGGTTCCTGCGGCGAACCGGTGAAGCCGCCGCTGCCGCCGTCGCCGACGCTGTAATAGCGGCGGTCGAGCAAGTTGTCGACACGCAGGAAAAGGTCGGTCTTTTTGCCTATGCCCAACCATCGAGCGTAGAGATCGACGACGGTGTGGCCCGGGATGCTTACCCGGCCGTTGTCGACCGGGCCTTGGGCGTTGCTGACCCAGCGCAGCTTCGGGGTAATCTGCCAGGTATTTTTCAAGGTATGGGTAAGACCGAGGTTGACTTTGCCGCGCGACACGAAAGGCAGCGGCACGTTCTGGGCAAGACCGGAAAGTTCGCCATCGGTATAACTGGCATTGCCGAAGTAGCGAGTCTTCCAGCCGCTGCCCTGTAGGGTGTAGTCGAAACCCAGGTCGATGCCGACGGCATCAAGCACGCCGATGTTGTCGTTGTAGGCGGTCCAGTAGATGGTGCCGCCGGGTACGAAGCCGCTGACCACGGAGGGCGTATCGGTGCGGTAAATGATGTCCTGGGCGTGCAGTCGGTAAAGTCCTGCGTTCAACTCCAGATCGGCGGTCGGGGTATAGATCAGGCGCAACTCGTGCGAATTCAAGCGTTCAGGCTGCAAGTTGGTGTTGGGTACGTGAAAATAATAGCTGGTAAGCGGTGCCGGGCTACCGGCGTTGAAGCCACCCCAATTTTCATAGGCGAAGAATGGCGAGGGTGCCAGGAAGGACTCGCCGTACAGGTATTTCAGTACCATACCAGTACCGATTGTGTAATTGATGCCGGCACGCGGGGTGACGCTGGCACCGTAGACCGAATTGCTGTCGTAGCGCACCCCCAGATGCAGCAGGGTGCGCTCGCCGAGCTCGCCGGAATACTGAACGTAAGCCCCCTTGTTCTGGTAGCGCTGGCGGAAAATCTCGATCGCCAGCTTGTTGTCGCTATTCGGGTAATAAAACGGGCCGCCCTGATCGTAGGGATGAGGCAGGTTGGCAGTCTTCGGCTGCGCATCGAACCATTCCAGATTGAGACCGGCGATAACCCGCTGCCCGCTCCGCTCCCAAGTCAGCTGGGGTTCGATATGCCAGCGCTGGTTGCGCGAGTACTTGTAGCCGCTGTGTTCGAAATTGGTATAGGCGTTGACGAACTCCGAGTTCGGGTCGGTCTCGTGCTGCGACCAGTCCAGCGAAACCCGGCCTGAGAGCGCATCGTCCAAATGCCAACGCCATTCGCCCCATAGCGTATCGAGTTGGGTAATGTACTCGGCCCCGGCACTGTAAAGCACACCATCAGGCTTGGCACCGATGCTGGTAGGGGCGCTGTAGCGGCTGTGGTTCCATCCCAACGAAGCCGAATCCGA
Source organism: uncultured Gallionellaceae bacterium (assembly GCA_937873435.1). Lineage (GTDB taxonomy): Bacteria > Pseudomonadota > Gammaproteobacteria > Burkholderiales > Sulfuricellaceae > JAGXQV01. The sequence goes on along the minus strand of CALMWM010000008.1, from coordinate 1,088 downwards.
CCAGTCGAGCCGAGCATTCAGCGAGCGGCTTGCAGTGGGCTGGCGGTAGCTATCGCCGGCTCTCAGGGTGCTAAAGAGCTCCGGGTAGGATTTCGAAAGGTCGGCGTTATCGTCCTCACGCCAGTGGCCGCCGAATTGCAGGCGTGCATTTTCGCCTACCGGTTTGATCAGGTTGAAGTGGCTATAGCGGTGCCCGAACTCGCCGCCCTCCAGGGTGATTTCGCTGCCCGAGGCGGTATCCATGTCGGTAATCAAATTGACCACACCGGTAAAGGCATCGGCGCCATAGAGGGCCGAGGCAGGACCATAGACCACCTCCACCTGGCGCACATGGTAGAGCGGAAAATTGTCCATCAACGCAATGGGGTCGCCGGTAGGCGAGGAAATACGGACGCCATCCTGCAAAATCAGAAGTTTGTTGTTGCCGACCACACCGCGCACGGCGACGCGGTTATTGCTGGTACCGTCGGAAAGATTCTGCACATCCACCGAGGGCATGTCGGCGAGCAGTTCGGCCAGGGTGCGATAGCCGCGTTCGCGAATCTGCTGCCGGCTGACAACCAGCAAAGTGCCGGGCGTACTGGAATAGCGCTCTGCGTGACGCGATGCGGTACTGACCTGGAGATTCAGAAGCTGGCCGAGATCCATGCCCAGCAGGCTATTGAGCTCACGGCCCTCTTCCGCAGCGTATCCGTCCGAGAACGGCGCGGCAACGAAGAGCAGAAAAACAGCCAACCTGATACGAGGCTGGGAAATAAGTTGAGGATTCGGCTGGTTCATAGAGGTTGACTTTATAACTGAAAACAATAGCAAAAACGTGGGTGGCATCGATCCTTCCCATGCAATCACGAAGTCCTGCATCTCGTCGCCATCAAATATAAGCCTTCCTGAGAAAGTGGGCAATGTCTAGGGTTGGGAATCGCCGGAGACGGCGATGAACAGCACATTGTAGTTCCGGCCGCTACGCTTAACATTCGCTGAAACTTCGTTTTCGCAGCACGCTGCTTCGATCTTGCGGCTGCTGACGATGCCGCGGCTGTAGGCCAGCAGGATGATCTTGAGGAGGACGGAGGGATCGAAGGCGGAGG
>CALMWM010000007.1 GCA_937873435.1 uncultured Gallionellaceae bacterium | reverse complement strand
TGTGAGTGATATTTTACGTCACCCTTGGAAGACGAAATTCCGGGGGAAGCTCAGTTTAAATTTGGCACAAATTTGGCACACCTGGAACAGTATTTACTGGTATTTCGAGGTATACCAGATTGTAACTTAATTTTGTAATTTATTGTTTTGCTAGGATTTTGTGGCGTGCCCGGCAGGAATCGAACCCGCAACCCCCAGCTTAGAAGGCTGGTGCTCTATCCGGTTGAGCTACGGGCACTTCGGACGGGAAAATTGGTCGGGGTGGAGAGATTCGAACTCCCGACATCCTGGTCCCAAACCAGGCGCGCTACCAGACTACGCTACACCCCGAACCCATGATTCTACCCATCATCGGGCAGAATAGCAACCAAATATCCTCGTCCCGTGGCAATGTTGGCAAGGTGTATGTTTGTATACTTTTGGTAACCTGCACGACAATAGGCGCGGATAGGAATAGGTATTCGGCGGCGGCCTTTGCTACTTCAGATTGAAGGTTGTGTAGGATGGAATTGTGATAAAGCGGGGTTTGAGCTAAAATGCAAACCCGTCTCGTGCCTTCACTTTAGCCCTTTCCATGACCAAATACATTTTTATCACGGGCGGCGTTGTTTCTTCACTCGGCAAGGGTATTGCCGGCGCTTCCCTAGCAACCATCCTGGAAAGTCGCGGGATCAAGCTGACCATGCTCAAGCTCGATCCCTATATCAACGTCGATCCCGGCACCATGAGTCCTTTCCAGCACGGAGAGGTGTTTGTTACTGAGGATGGCGCAGAAACCGATCTCGATCTTGGACATTATGAGCGCTTCATCAAGGCGAAGATGAGCAAGCGTAATAATTTCACTACCGGCCAGATTTACGAAAGCGTTATTAAGAAGGAGCGACGCGGTGAATATCTGGGGGGAACGGTGCAAGTCATTCCCCATATCACGGACGAAATCAAAAATTACATCCGTGCTGGGGCTGGCGATGCCGAAGTGGCGATTGTGGAAATCGGCGGCACGGTAGGCGATATTGAATCGTTGCCATTCCTGGAAGCGATTCGCCAAATGGGCGTTCAACTCGGTCGCGACAACGTCTGCTACATCCATCTGACGCTGGTGCCGTATATCGCTTCAGCCGGCGAGATAAAGACCAAGCCGACTCAACATTCGGTAAAAGAGTTGCGCGAGATCGGCATTCAGCCCGACGTGCTGATGTGTCGCTCTGATCGGCCACTGCCCGAAGGTGAGCGGCGTAAGATTGCGCTGTTTACCAATGTATCCGAAGAGGCGGTGATCTCAGCCGTGGATGTGGATTCTATCTACAAGATTCCCGGTCTTTTCCACGAACAGATGCTGGACGAAATTGTTTGCCATAAGCTGGGTATTCTGGCCAAGGCTGCCGATCTTTCTGTTTGGCGTGATTTGGTGGATCGCTTGGAGCATCCCCAATTTACGGTAGATATCGCTTTCGTCGGTAAATATGTCGATTTGACCGAATCGTACAAATCATTGTCCGAAGCCCTGATCCATGCGGGTATACACACTCGCAGCAAAATCAATATTCATTACATCGACTCCGAAACCCTGGAAACCAACGGTGTAGCTGATCTGGAAAAAATGCACGCGATTCTGGTGCCTGGCGGTTTCGGTAAGCGTGGCGTCGAAGGGAAAATCAGGGCAATTCGTTTTGCCCGCGAAAACAAGGTTCCCTATCTGGGGATTTGCCTGGGGATGCAACTTGCTGTCATCGAGTATGCGCGCAATATGGCCAATATGCCGGGGGCGCACAGCACCGAATTCGATCCAGATACGCCCTATCCTGTGGTGGCGCTGATCAGCGAGTGGCAGAACCGTGATGGAAAGGTTGAAATGCGCACGGCAGAATCCGATTTGGGCGGCACCATGCGGCTTGGCGGTCAGACTTGTCTTTTGGGTGATACGGACGTAACCCTAGAGCAGGACAAAGTTGTGGCAGTAAAACAAAATGAAAT
>CALMWM010000006.1 GCA_937873435.1 uncultured Gallionellaceae bacterium | reverse complement strand
ACCAGTACCTTCGCGGATCAGCGCCGAATCGCGGCGCTGCATCGCGGAAACGACTTCGCGTAGCGGCCAGACCGATTTGCGTAAATAAATCATCTCGCGTTTGAGGTGGTGGAGTTGTTGCAATGTTTCCGGGCCGGGATCGCTGATCAGGCTTTCCTCGAGAAGCTCGATACGCTCGCCGATTTTTTCCAGGATGATGAAATAGTTGTCCACGATGGCGTCGATCAGCGAGTAGGCGAGGTAATCTGCTCCCAGCTTGCGAATTTGCCCCTTGTCGTTTCTGATACGGACGCGCACCGGGTCGAATACGTCGCCTTCGGCGCCTTCCTGGATCGAAAGCACGAAATCCTTGCCGAGAATCAAGCTGACCTGCTCGGAGCTGATTTCGCCGCTTTCTTGGTCATTGGAAAGCATACGCAACACGATAAAAAGATAATCGCCGTAATCTTCCAGCTTGGGACGCTGGTCGGTATTGAGGATGTCTTCCATGACCAGCGGGTGCAAGCCGAAACACTTCCCGAGCTTTTCCAGCGCCTCGATATCGTGTCCGCCCTCTACATCCACCCAGGTTATCGTGGGCGCAGCTCGGTATGCAATGCATTGCTCCAGTTGAACGAGCGCAGCCTCGCTCGAACCATGTTCATCGTAGTCGAGCACGCTTATTTTCATCTCGGGGGTTTTCTTTTCCCCGATATGAATCAGGCTGCCTGGCGGCAGACCGGCCTTGCGCGAACGTTTTTTCAGCGAGTGTCGAGCCATTGCTTAACCTTTGTACGTCGGGCGGAGGTAATCATATCCGTGAACATATCTCATAAAGGCTGCTAATGTAAAAGCAAAAAACAATTATCATTAAATAACATTAAAAATGATATAGTTGCGCCTTTTTTAAGAATTCCTCTAACACTCTGTACGTGTTGGGTTTTCCAGCATTTTCCCTCTACATGGCTCTTTTGCACACATAAGCACACTATCCAATGAACGCCTTTCTATCCGAACTAAGTACCGAGGAAATTCAGGAGTGCGCCAAGCAATTGGAAGGAGTGTTGGACAGCCATGCCAAGTGGCTTGCACGCCTAAACGAAACCATTATTTGCCGACTTGCGCCCTCTCTCGAGGATTTGGCCGAGGATGCTCATTGCCATTGTTATTTTGGACAGTGGTATCACAGTTCGCACCACTATATTCTCGAACAGTCGCCGGAATTTATTGAAATCGGCGAAATTCACCAGCGCATGCATAGCATGGCGCGCGCCATTCTCATCAAGGCGGCTTCCGGCCAGCCTGTCGAAAGATTGGAATATTCCGCCTTGCTGGAACAGGTGCAGTCCATCCGCAAGCATATCTACGCACTGGTCGCAAACTTCAGTCACGAACTTGAGTTTATTTCGAAGCTGGCAGATAAGATCTTCGAATATTCCAGCGAAGGGGTGCTGATTACCGACGTCAACGGCCATATTCGCAACGTCAACAAGGCGTTTACCCAAGTCACGGGCTTCAGCCGGGAAGAGGTAATGGGGAAAACCCCCGCCATTTTGAATTCCCGGCGTCAGGAACAATCTTTCTATGACGAGATGTGGGGAAAATTGGCCAAGGAAGGACACTGGGAAGGGGAAATCTGGAACCGCCGCAAGGATGGAGAAATCTACCTGGAATGGCTGTCCATC
>CALMWM010000005.1 GCA_937873435.1 uncultured Gallionellaceae bacterium | reverse complement strand
GTTTCAACGGTATCGCCCAGATCCACGATGGCTCCGGAGAGCAAGCCGACCGCCTGAGCCAGTTCCGCATGGAACTGCCGGTTGGCTTCGCGCAGGGTTCGTTCGACGCTGTCGGCGAAGGCCTGGTGGGATTGATGAAGCACCTTAGACACGCCTTCCAGGTAGGCATCCGCCTGATGCTGGGCGTGGCTCAAGCGGCGGGCCGCTGCTTCCAGGTTGTCGGTCAGTTCCGCGCTCAGGGAAGCCTCGCGCTTGGCGTGCTCGACGGTGCTCTTGAGGTCGTTTACCAGTCGCGCGAACGCCTCGTGGGCGTCGTCGTAGTTGCCGAGCATCTGCTGGGCGGAATGGGTGGTATTTTGCAGCGAATCCGCAGCCAAACGGACATCCGTCGCGACCTTGGCCGATTCTTCGACGGTCGTTGCGAGGTGTCGGCCGGCATCGGCGAAGCTGCTGGCAGCCGCACCGAGTTTTTCCGCACCCTGGTTCATGCCGTGGATACTCTCGCTGGTGGCCTGGGCCAGTGCCGCAGTGGTTTCCTGCAACTTTTCGCTGGCGGAAAGCGACGCGACCACCAGCCGCTCGGTTTGCCCCGACATGCCGCGGACGGCTTCCGCGACCGTTCCGCTCAACTGCGCGACTTGGGCCTGCTGGCTATCCATCGAAGTCTTCGCCTGTTCTTGCAGGGTGCCGGTGACCGCGCTGACTTCGCTGCCCAGCCTCGCCAGCAATTGCTGCAACATATCGGCGGTGTCGGCCTGCGACCGGGCCAGCAGCGTGCGAAGATGTTCCGCATGGTCGCGCGCCTGCTCGTGCATGGCCGACTGGCGTTCCTCGACGAGGGTAACCGTGGCTGCAATCCGCGAACCCATGGTTTCGACCGACTCCCTGGCGGTGCTGTCCATCTGGCCGGCCATTCGGGAAAACTGCGCGACCATCTCGCCCATTGCGCCATTGGTACGGATCAGTATTTCATGCAGGTCGCGCATCTGCCCGGCGAACATGTTTTCCATTCGCGCGGAGAAACCGTTTACGACCTCAGTGACCATCCGCGTCACGACCTCGTCCTGGCGCGTGCCGATGGCATCGACAGCGGACGCGATAGCGGAAATCGGCTGCGACAGATTTTCGGCCAGTACCCGCCCAAGGTCCGCCGCAATCCGTTCGCTGTTCCTCTCGCCCGCATCTATCTGGCGCCGGGTTTGCTCGGCAAGCGCTTGGACGACTTGTTCCGCCAGCGTTTCCTTGATCTGCACGACCTCCTGCGCCGAGGATTCTACCGCCGCAACGAGACGTTCCAGGTATTCGACGTCGGAGCCGGTATCGAAAAGGCTGTCGATACCCTGCCGGAGTTCCTCGGCCAGCCGGTAGCACGCCGTGACCAGCGATTTTTCGACCCAGGTGAAAACCATCGCCAGAGTGATCGCGATGGCGGATACGATGAAAGCGTGGCCCACCGTATTGATCAGCGTGCGCAGTTGAATCTGGGCCTGGCCCGGCTCGATGGAAACATCGAAATTCCCCAGGCCGATGATCAGCCCGGTGAAGGTGCCGATGATCCCCAGGCCGGTCATGATGCCGGGCAAGTGCTTGTAATAGTCGGTTTTAAGCGGGATGTCGACCAGCGCCTGATCGGTGAAAAAAGTTTCGGCCAGCGCGGTCGCCCGCCAGCGCGCCTCGCCCTGTCCCTCCGGCTTTTGGGAATGCAGGGTCTGGGCGTATTCGCTCCAGACATGGACGAAGGAGGTTTTCGCCATCACCTGGGTGGTGATGCGGTCGCGCAATGGCGCCATCCCGGTCGCCGTCGAGCGGTGTTTCAGCAATGCGCCGGCGACGTCCGCCAACTCCCGCCGCAGCCGCAATGCCGGCCACACGAATCTCAAAACAAAACCTGCCGTGATGGCGAGGAGCAGGGCGGCGATGATCCAGACATACCAGTAGTTGAACATGAGGACTCTTGTCTATCGGTAAGGGGCTGAGTAACGGGTGTCGCAGTGTTCTATCCATCTATCCGGGCTTGCGTCGTTGCATGTGCGACGACGCTCCCCGGATTGCTTTGTGCCCCTGATGATAACGTTCTTGGCAAGTCTTCTCAATTTCAATATATATCCACTATGGTGGATGCCTGGGTACAGGGTGTGCGCAAAAATCGGCAAGAGAAGACTAGTAGGGGGGGCTATACAAACGAAAGGCTCTTTTCGCAAATCGTGTGGTGGGTCATGTAGTGAGCCACCCACAGCGGATACTGGATGTCATGGCGCAGTTGCGCCGAGTCATCCAGGAGCGGAAAGTGAGGAAGCCAGAGTTGAATCGAATCACGAAGGCGTTGCGAAATCTGACGCCGGTACAGCGCAAAGTTGTACCGGCGGAATTGGCGGCGCTGGATGCGCAGCCGGCCTCGGCCGTAATTGTTGAAGGGCGCTTCGCCGCTGCGTAAGCCGGCACGGGCGCGCCAATGGGTTGCAACGCTATCGTTGTGGAACGTGCGGCAAGACCCTTCAGTGCCTTGACCGGTACGCCGCTGTGCGGCCTGTATAAATGCAGCAAGTGGCTTGGCCAGACCGAGGCGCTGCGATATTCTGGAAACCGAAAACGATTCCTTCCGCTTCAAACAGCGCAATAAATCAGCTTGAAACCCTGACCAAAATTGGACGCTGAAGGGTGGTCAAATTGGCACGCTGATTGACAGGGCGGTGTGGTGTGGGTTGCAGCGTGTTGCGCAGTTACGCCACTCTAAGTTGTATAGTCGATACCGCTCTGAATCACTCCAATTACAGCTGCTTGGTTTTCAGCAGATTCAGCGAAGCCGATAAGAACTTGCTCACGTGTCTGCACGTGGCTGTCGACCTGTCCCTGCCAATACGCAACGCCGCCTGCTTCACCTGCTCTGTGTAGAACGTTCTGGTACAACTGATCGATAAATTGGTGATCGGTAAGATTCCCATAGGTATTCTTGAACTCAGTGCTGTTTGTAAATCCAGACGCGATAGTTGTCAGTAATACTTTGGAGTCGGCTTGCTCAATCCAATAAGCAAGGCCAATTTTATCAGGTGTGCGGTTAAAAGCTGCTTGGTAGAGGCGGTACACTTGACCTGAATTAGCGAAGCTTGAAGAATCAAATCCTGCATTCGTATTGCCTGTAATATCTAACGCTATTTTCTTGTCGGCGAACTGGAGGCGCTCGATATTGGTAATGGTGTCATAGCCTGAATTGATGATGTCCGCAGTAGTGTTGCCCGTGGAAGCCTTGACTATGCTGTAGTGGCCAGTTGTGGTTGAAATAATGGTATAGCTGGTACGCGAACCAGAATAGATTACAGTGTCGATGCCATCCCCGCCATCGAAAATGCTATTGATCGATGTTGAGGTGAAAACATCCTTGCCGGATGTGCCTGTCTGTGTGGTTGTGGTGCTGGATGTGGGTTGAGTGGAAACTGCACTGCCGATAGCTATAGGCGTGCCATCAATGAATTGCAAATATTCAAAATTGGTAAGAGTGTCAATTCCATCAATACCTCTTTTATCCGTTACGGTATAACCAGAAGCAGTCTTTTTGACTGTATAGCTTGACCGTGCTCCCGAGTAAATTGCTGTATCGATTCCTGCCCCACCATCGAGAGCATCGTTGCCAGCGTTACCTGTAATAGCATTATCTGCATCATTCCCTGTTAAAGTATCCGCATATCTGGAACCTTTTAGGTTTTCGTAAGTTCCCAGCAACCAATACAAAGTGGTCGGTGCATACAACCATAAATCCGAAGTTGGCGTAGCCAAACCTACTTTGATACCGAGTAAAGGGTTTGAGGTGATTTGCAGATTAATAGCCCATGACTCTGCCCCTTGGCTACAGTCAAGGGTGTCTGTGCCACTAGCGTCCCATAATGTCATGTATTCGTTGTTTCGCGTGAGCTTGAATACGTTGTTTCCTGCGTTTGTATTTAGATTGGGGCCGTATAAATACATCAGTCCTAAAACGTCTAATGCCATTGGAGATGCGGGGCTCCAACTCATCTGGTTCCAGCGATAGTCGTCGTTGTATGACATTATCGAAAACCAATCGTGATCGAACTCCATCTCACCAAGGCTGGCAAAAGTTGGTCGTCCGGTGCCGCCGTCATCATGGGTATGCTTCAATCCCAGCGTATGACCAATTTCATGAAGCCATAATGCAAAACCGGCGCTACCTTGGGCGTAGCTGGGTAGTATGTTTGCTGGACTGAGTATGTTTAAATAGATATCACCTGCTTGTCCAGAATATTGGGTTTCCCACGCCATGCTTGGAAAATTACCCAGCGCCCATATGTTATTACTATTGAAAAAAAGTCCCGTGCCGTCCAATGAGACTGTAATTTGTGCGTAGGGAGCTGCTGCCGAGGGATTCGTAAACGAACCCATGTAATTAAAATTAATATCGGCGAAGTAGGAGAAGACACTAAATGCTAGCCGCAATTCCGACACTGCAAGCGGTGGGTTTATCCAATATTCTCCTTGAAATCCTCCGGCAAGCGCCCAATTGACGGTTCTCGAAGAATCAAGAACCCACCGATAGCCACTTGTGATCGAGTCAATTGCCGTGTTCCCGGTCATGGGCAGAATTGTCGTAGATGGAGTAGCACTCATATTGGTTGCGGTAAAAGAATCTTAAGTTGACCAGGGGTATCAGTAGTGTCCGGTTAAATCAGCAATTGGCGTGCCCAGCCCGATTTGAATGGGGCGCCTCCCGTCTTCTCAACCCAGCTACAGGCACAATGCAAGGGCGGTCGGTCGGTCGGGTAACGGCCTGCGGCCTTACCCGACCTACGCGGATTGCTAGAATACAAGGGCAAACGGTGCGGAGAAGAAAAATGCAGCCGCAGCAATGGAGGTAGCCATTACAAGCAGAATGGCTAAGGTTTTTTTGCTCATCGTTTCACTCGTGGGTCAGCGATGAGGCGAGATGGCGAACCATAAAGCACTAGGACTTTCTGTCCCACCGAAAATGCCGAATCGGTACCCTGAACAATTGTCATGAGGTTCCCGTTTTCGGTTTCGACAACATATTCCATGCCTTTTTGCTTGGTGGCGTTCGCTTCGATTGCGGCGCCAGCAAGAGCGCCAACCACAGCACCACCAATTGCCCCAACAATATTTCCCCGCATGTTGTTTCCGCCCGCAGCTGAGCCGACCACAGCACCCGCCGCAGTTCCGGCACTACCGCCTATACTTGTGGTGCCAGCCACATCGATCTCTCGTGCGCTCACG
>CALMWM010000004.1 GCA_937873435.1 uncultured Gallionellaceae bacterium | reverse complement strand
GTTTGGGGCGCGGTCGCTTGCCGCTTGCCGCTTTGCCCTCAGTGGCTTTAGCTTTGCTGCCGCCGCCTGCAACGACGCCTCCCATGCCACCGTAAACCTCAACCTCATTGAGTGCTTCGACGATGACCTCTTCCTGTACGCCATCGACGGAAACAAAGAATGGGCGCTGCTCTTCACCGGGGCGGCCGGAACCGGTAATGTGAATGTTATAGGTCTCGCCATGTAGTGTGACGTTGAATTCGTTGGGCGTGAAGAACGGTCCGCAGGACAAGTTGGTGCCAACAGGCAGTAATTGTTCCGGCTTGAGCGTGCCGGCAGCGCGTTCCTGCAAAAACGCACGCCCGAGTTCCGGGAACATTGCGTAGGTGAGCACGTCTTCCTCGCTTTTCGCCAGAGTTTCGATCTCGCCGCGAATCTTGTCGAGTTCATCCGGCAAATGGTCGGCGGGGCGGCAGGTAATCACCTCGGTGTTACCGATGGCGATACTACGCACTTCGTCGTTGACCTTGCCCGGAGCCTTGCCGTAGCGCCCCTGTAAATAGTTCTTTACCTCGTTGGTAACCGATTTGTAGCGTTCGCCGGTCAGTACGTTCAACACCGCTTGTGTGCCGACGATCTGCGAGGTCGGCGTGACTAGTGGCGGGAAACCGAGTTCCTCGCGAACGCGCGGGATTTCCGACAGAACTTCATCCATTCGGTCGAGTGCGCCTTGATCCTTCAACTGGTTGGAGAGGTTGGAAATCATCCCGCCGGGCACCTGATTGACCAATACGCGGGTATCCACGCCGGTAAAAGCGCTTTCAAATTGCCAGTATTTCTTGCGAGTCTCGCGGAAATACGCGGTTATTTCCTGCATTAGAGGCAGCGAAATTCCGGTGTCGTACTCGGTGCCAGCCAATGCTGCCACGATGCTTTCGGTGGAGGAATGGCTTGCTCCTTCGCCGAAAGACGAGTTGCAGGTGTCGAGTATAGTTGCGCCGGCTTCTACCCCCCTGAGGAAACACATTGCCGAGAGCCCTGATGTGGCGTGGCTGTGCAGATGGATCGGCAGGCTGACGGCAGCTTTCAGGGCTTTGACCAGTTCGCCGGTGATACCGGGCGTCAGCAGGCCGGCCATGTCCTTGATCGCCAGGGTGTCGCAGCCCATCGATTCGAGCTCCTTGGCCAGGCCGACGAAGTGTGGAATGTCATGTACCGGGCTGGTGGTGTAGCAGATCGCTCCTTCAGCCATTTTGCCGGTGGCTTTTACCGCTTCGATGGAAACCTTGAGGTTGCGCAGGTCGTTCATGGCGTCGAAGATGCGGAACACATCCACGCCGTTATCGGCGGATTTCTGAACGAATGCGCGCACAACATCGTCGGAGTAATGGCGATAGCCGAGAAGATTCTGACCACGCAGCAGCATCTGGATTCGCGTGTTGGGCAGCGCCTTGCGCAGCTTGCGCAGGCGTTCCCAGGGGTCTTCGCGCAGAAAGCGCACGCAAGCATCGAAGGTGGCGCCACCCCAAGCTTCCAGCGACCAGAACCCGGCACTGTCAAGCTTGGCGCAAATCGGTAACATGTCTTCAGTACGCATACGGGTTGCAATCAGGGACTGATGTCCATCGCGCAAGACCAATTCGCTGATATAAACTTTTGCCATGCTGTATTCCTTATTATTACAAGCCCGTATGAGCTGCGATTGCTGCAGAAATGGCCGCCGCTAGCAGGTCTTTGGGGCGGCTGACCGTGTAATTTGTGAGTTCTGGATGGCTTTCAACGAAACTGGTGTTGAACTGGCCGTTGCGGAATTCGGGGTGCTGCAAAATTTCCTGATAGTAGGGGATGGTCGTCTTAACACCATATACAACCATGTCGTTGAGGGCGCGACGTCCTCGCTCCACCACGCCTTCCCAGGTCAACGCCCATACGGTGAGCTTGGCGCACATCGAGTCATAGTAGGGGGGGATGACATAGCCGGTGTACATCGCGGCATCGGTGCGCACCCCGGGTCCGCCTGGGGCGTAGTAGCGGGTGATGCGACCGAAGCTAGGCAGGAAATCGTTTTTCGGGTCCTCGGCATTGATACGGAATTCCATTGCAAAACCGCGGTAATTCACGTCTGCCTGTTTGTATTGCAGTGGCAGACCGCTGGCGATGCGGATCTGTTCCTGCACGATGTCGATACCGGTAATACTCTCGGTGATCGTGTGTTCCACCTGAATGCGGGTGTTCATTTCCATGAAATAGAACTGATTGTCGGAATCGAGCAGGAACTCGACGGTGCCGGCGTTTTCATACCCCACTGTTTTTGCCGCCTGGGCTGCAATCTTGCCGATATAGTCCCGTTGTGCACGGGTCAACTGCGGCGACGGGGCGATTTCGATCAGCTTCTGGTTGCGCCGCTGGATTGAGCAATCGCGTTCGTACAAATGAATTACGTTACCGAAGCTGTCGCCAAGCACCTGCACTTCAATGTGCTTGGGGTTGACGACGCATTTCTCCATGAATACTTCCGGTTTGCCGAATGCCTTGGTGGCTTCGGAGACGACGCGGTCGTAGTTCTTGATTAGCTCGTCGGGATCGTTGCAGCGGCGGATGCCGCGTCCGCCGCCGCCGTTGGTGGCCTTGAGCATGACTGGGTAACCGATTTTTTTGGCCAGGGTGCGAGCTTCCTCTACGTTGCTCAGATTGCCTTGGCTGCCTGGTACCACCGGGACACCAGCATCAATCATCGCCTGACGGGCCTGGATTTTGTCGCCCATGCGGTGTATCACTTCAGGAGACGGGCCGATGAACTTGATGCCGCGTTTGGCACAGATTTCGGCTAAAACCGGATTTTCCGAAAGGAAACCGTAGCCGGGATGTAGTGCATCGCAGCCGGAAGCCACCGCCAGATTGACGATGTTGTGGGCATTGAGGTAGCCGATCACAGGGTCGGAACCGATGTTGTAAGCCTCGTCAGCCTTTTTGACATGGAGAGCATGACGGTCGGCATCTGTGTAGATAGCGACCGACTTGATGCCCATTTCCGAGCAGGCGCGCACGATGCGTACCGCTATTTCGCCGCGGTTGGCGATGAGGATTTTTTTGATCACGCGGTAATTCCGTAACTGAGTGGTAATGCGGTGCTGAAAGTAGGTCAGCCCCTTGGTCATCTATAAGACATAAGACGACGTGTATCGTAATACAGCTTTTGAAAAAACGCACTATATTTCTTGCGGTTGGCGCGTATTCATGTGATGTAGCTTCATTTTGACACGTAAACCGGAAAATTGTATCATGCGCGGCTTATGTCTGAACAGGTCACTATCGATAGCCTTGAGTTTGCGCGGCAAGGCAGGTGTTTGCAGGGCGAGATAGCCGTTGCAGGCTTGGATAGCTTGCGGGAACATCTGCACGCTAGCGCCGGTACTTTGCAGTATACCCTGATCGGAATGTTAGGGGGGAATGGAAAGCCGCGTCTGGTTTTGTCAGTCAATGGGGAATTGACCCTGGTGTGCCAGCGCTGTTTAGGCCCGCTGGCGTTTCCGCTGGCGATTGAAGCTACATTGGAGCCTGTCAAGGGCGGGGATAGCTTCCTTCCACTCGAAGGCGAGGACGACTTGATCGACATCGTTCCGGCAGATGCGGCGATGGATGTGCAGGCGCTGGTTGAAGAAGAAGTTTTGTTAAGTCTTCCGATTGCTCCGGTGCATGACTTGGCTGAATGTGCCGCAGCGGAACGGTTGCGGAAGCTGGCGCCCGGAAAATCGAATCCTTTCGAGGTGCTTGCTGCCTTGAAAAAGGGGCGCTGACCAGTATTACAGATTTTTATTTTTAGTGTATTTATAAGTAAGGAGTTAGATCATGGCTGTGCAACAGAACAAAAAATCCCCTTCGAAGCGTGGTATGCACCGCGCCCACGATTTCCTGACCAACCCGCCCCTGGCGGTCGAGCCGACCACTGGCGAAGTGCATCTGCGCCATCACGTCAGCCCCAGCGGTTTCTATCGTGGCAAGAAGGTTACTGCTGCCAAAGGTGAATAATCGTTTTCGCAGTACGCTAATTCTAGCGCTTGCAGAGTAATGGATATAACGGTCGCCATTGATGCCATGGGGGGCGACCATGGCCCCCATGTTACTGTGCCGGCCGCTTTGGCTTACATGCGGCGCGACGCTCAGATCAACATTGTTCTGGTAGGACTTTCCGAGGTGATCGAAGCGGAGTTGCGCGCACACAAGGTTGCAGTTGGCCCGAGGTTGCGGATTCATCACGCCAGCGAGGTGGTCACCATGGACGACCCACCGGCTCTGGCGTTGCGCAACAAAAAAGATTCCTCGATTCGCGTTGCCGTTAATCTGGTCAAGAGCGGCGAGGCGCACGCCTGCGTCAGTGCCGGCAATACCGGCGCGCTGATGGCGATTTCCCGTTTCGTCCTGAAAATGCTCCCGGGGATTGAGCGACCGGCGATTGCCTCGATGTTGCCTACCCTGAATGGTCATACCCATGTGCTTGATCTTGGCGCGAATGTCGATTGCGATGCCAACCATCTGCTGCAGTTCGGCATCATGGGCGCGATGCTGGTATCGGCAGTGGAGCACAAGGAAAGCCCGAGCGTCGGTCTGCTTAATATCGGCGAGGAAGACATCAAAGGCAACGAGGTGGTCAAAAAGGCCGCCGAGCTATTGCGCCGCAGTCATCTGAACTTCTACGGCAATGTCGAAGGCGACGATATCTATAAAGGTACCGTCGATGTAGTGGTGTGCGACGGTTTCGTCGGTAACGTCGCGCTCAAGGCCTCGGAAGGTCTGGCGCAAATGATGGGTACTTTCATCAAACAGGAATTCAAGCGTAACTGGCTGACCAAGCTAGCCGGGGTGATTGCTTCTCCGGTGTTGAGTGCATTCAAGAAACGTGTCGATCATCGCCGTTACAATGGCGCGAGTTTGCTTGGCCTGAAAGGCGTGGTGGTGAAAAGCCATGGTTCCGCCGACAGCTTCGCTTTCCAGTTTGCCATTGGGCGCGCCGTAGAAGAGGCGCGAAGTGGCGTGTTGCGTCGTATCAACGAACAAATTTCCTTGCTGTATGGCGAAGGAGCAGCATGATTTATTCCCGTATTGTGGGTACCGGCAGCTACTTGCCGGAAAAAATTCTGACTAACCACGATCTGGAAAAGATCGTGGATACCTCCGACGACTGGATTGCCAGCCGCACCGGGATTCGCGAGCGGCATATCGCCGCCGAGGGGGAATACACCAGCGACCTGGCTTTTCATGCCAGCCAGCGTGCTATCGAAATGTCCAGGGTGGATGCCCAGGAAATCGACCTGATCATTGTGGCGACGACGACGCCCGATATGGTATTCCCCAGTACCGCCTGCATTTTGCAGGACAAGCTGGGGATCAAAAGCGGCGGAGCGGCTTTCGATCTGCAAGCGGTTTGCGGCGGTTTCGTCTATGCGCTGACGGTGGCCGATCAATTCATCCGTAACGGTTCCAGCAAGTGTGCGCTGGTGGTCGGTGCGGAAATTTTTTCTCGTTTACTCGACTGGACTGACCGAGGCACCTGTGTACTGTTCGGCGATGGTTCCGGTGCCGTGGTGGTCAAAGCCAGCGACCAGCCCGGTATCGTTTCGACGCATTTGCACGCTGACGGCAGCTATCGCGGCATGTTGGGCGTTTCGGCCAGCATCAGCGGCGGAAAAATCCAGGGCAATCCGTTTGTCGAGATGGATGGCGGCGCAGTATTCAAATTCGCCGTCAAGGTGCTGGACGAGGTGGTTGAGGAAACGCTTAAAAAAAACGGTTTGCAGAAAAGCGATGTCAACTGGCTGGTGCCGCATCAGGCGAATACCCGCATCATCCAGGCGACTGCAAAAAAGCTCGGTATGAGCATGGACAACGTGGTGGTCACCGTTGACAGGCACGGTAACACCTCGGCTGCCTCGATTCCGCTGGCGCTGGACGTGGCTGTGCGCGACGGGCGCATCAAACCCGGCGAATTGGTGCTGATGGAAGGCGTGGGAGGCGGTTTCACCTGGGGTTCGGTGCTGGTTCGCTGGTAGTGGCACGCAGCTAATTGGAGAGTCGATTTATGAAATTCGCTTTTGTTTTCCCTGGTCAGGGTTCCCAGTCGGTTGGCATGATGCAGGGGTTCGACGGGCTTTCCGTGGTGCGCGAGACGTTTGTCGAAGCATCGGATATTCTCAAGCAGGATTTGTGGCAACTGGTGTCTGCCGGCAGTGCCGAAGAACTCAACATGACTGTCAACACCCAACCACTGATGCTGACCGCAGGCGTGGCAGTTTTCCGGGCCTGGAATGCGCTAGGCGGTGCTCGGCCGGCGCTGCTGGCCGGCCACAGCCTGGGTGAATACTCCGCGCTGGTCGCTGCCGGTGCGCTTTCCTTTGCTGATGCCTTGCCGTTGGTGCGCTTCCGCGCACTGGCCATGCAGGAGGCGGTTGCCGAAGGGGTGGGCGGCATGGCGGCCATTCTTGGCCTGGAAGATGACGACGTGCGGGCGGTTTGTGCAGAAGCGGCGCAAGGCGAAGTGGTCGAGGCAGTGAACTTCAACTCACCTGGGCAGATCGTGATTGCCGGCCACAAGAAAGCCGTCGAACGCGGTATGGAGCTGGCCAAGGCCAAGGGCGCGAAACGCGCCTTGGCGTTACCGGTCAGCGTGCCATCGCATTGCGCGCTGATGCGCCCGGCGGCGGAAAAGCTGACGGATTACCTCCAGTCGGTCATTCTCACAATACCTGTCATAAGTGTGCTGCATAATGCCGATGTTTGCGCCTACGCTGACAGTGCAGCGATCAAGGATGCGCTGGTGCGCCAATTGTTCAGCCCGGTACGCTGGGTCGAAACGGTGCGCCAATTTGCTACGCAAGGTATCACTCATGTCGCCGAATGCGGCCCAGGCAAAGTGTTGGCGGGGTTG
The DNA here is from genome assembly GCA_937873435.1 of uncultured Gallionellaceae bacterium. Lineage (GTDB taxonomy): Bacteria > Pseudomonadota > Gammaproteobacteria > Burkholderiales > Sulfuricellaceae > JAGXQV01. The sequence goes on along the minus strand of CALMWM010000004.1, from coordinate 2,353 downwards.
AACAAGCGTATCGATGGCACCCTGCAAAGCCTGGCATTCACTGACGCTGCTGCCGTTGAGTCGGCAGTCGCCACGCTCAAATCTTAAAAATCGGCTTTTAACAAGAATGGGGAAAACCATGCTGGAAGGGCAAGTCGCGCTGGTAACTGGCGCCAGTCGTGGAATCGGTCAAGCGGTAGCGCTGGCATTGGGAAAACAGGGGGCAACAGTCATCGGCACAGCTACCAGTCAAAGCGGTGCCGAGGCCATTGGTGCCTACTTGGTGCAGGCCGGGGTTAAAGGGATGGGCTTGGCAATGAATGTCAACGATCTCGTCCAAGTTGAGCAAGGCTTGGCTGCGATTCAGAAACAGTTCGGCGAAGTGTCCATTCTGGTCAACAATGCCGGTATTACGCGCGACAATCTGTTGATGCGGATGAAAGATGAGGAATGGGACGACATCATCGAGACCAACCTCAAGTCGGTATTTCGTTTGAGCCGCGGAGTGCTGCGCGCGATGATGAAAGCCCGCCAGGGGCGCATCATCAACATTGCTTCGGTGGTAGGCAGCATGGGCAACGCTGGGCAAACCAATTATGCTGCTGCCAAGGCCGGCATGATCGGTTTTTCCAAATCGCTGGCACGCGAAGTGGGTAGCCGCAACATCACCGTCAACTGCGTGGCGCCCGGTTTCATCGATACCGATATGACTCGCGCTCTGAGCGAAGATCAGCGCAAGGGGTTGCTGGAGCACATTCCTCTGGGGCGTCTCGGGTCGGTGGAGGACATTGCCGCCGCAGTAAGCTTTCTTGCTTCACCGCAAGCCGCCTACGTCACCGGCACCACGCTGCACGTGAATGGCGGCATGTACATGGCCTAAGTTTTTGTTTCTTAGGCTGCAATTTCTTGGTTTGGTGGCCCCGGTAATTTTTGGTAGAATGCCGGAGCTTTTTCTACGTCACTTGGATTTACGTCACTCGGAAGGGTAATACAAAATGGAAAATATCGAACAACGCGTCAAGAAAATCGTTGCGGAGCAATTGGGAGTGAATGAAGCCGAAGTCAAGATAGAATCGTCGTTCGTCGATGATCTGGGCGCGGATTCCCTGGATACAGTGGAACTGGTTATGGCGCTCGAAGAAGAATTCGAATGCGAGATTCCTGACGAGGAGGCCGAGAAGATCACCACCGTCAAACAGGCCGTCGATTACATCAACGCCCACCCCAAGTAATTATTCCATTTCTCGCTGTTCGGAGCTGCCGTGTCTAAACGCAGAGTTGTTGTCACCGGTCTGGGTATTCTGTCGCCGGTTGGAAACACTGTTTCCCAAGCCTGGGAAAACATTCTTGCCGTAAAGTCTGGTATCACCCGGATTACCCGCTTCGATGCTTCAGGTTTCGCATCCCAGATAGCGGGCGAGGTCAAGGATTTCGACGTCACGCAGTTCCTTTCCGCCAAGGAAGCGCGCCGCATGGATGTTTTCATCCATTTCGGCATGGTGGCGGCGATGGAGGCGTTCAAGGACTCGGGAATCGAAGTGACCGAACAAAACGCCGAGCGTATTGGTGTGAATATCGGTTCCGGTATCGGCGGTCTGCCGATGATCGAAGATACCCACAACAGTTACCTCAAGGATGGCCCGAGAAAGATTTCGCCGTTCTTTATTCCCGGCACCATCATCAACATGATTTCCGGCAATTTGTCGATCATGTATGGCTTCAAGGGGCCGAACCTGGCGATGGTAACGGCTTGCTCCACCGCCACCCATTGTATCGGCGACTCGGCGCGCATGATCGAGTACGGCGATGCTGACGTGATGATCGCCGGTGGTGCCGAAGCAACGATTACGGCCTTGGCGATCGGCGGTTTTTCTTCGGCGCGGGCGCTTTCGACGCGTAACGACGATCCCGCCACAGCCAGCCGCCCGTGGGACAAAGGGCGCGACGGTTTTGTGATGGGCGAGGGCGCAGGGATCCTGGTGCTGGAAGAATACGAACATGCCAAGGCGCGCGGCGCTAAAATTTATTGTGAACTGCCTGGCTTTGGCATGAGTGCCGATGCCAACCACATGACCGCGCCCTGTGAAGACGGTTCCGGCGCTGCGCGTTGCATGGTCAATGCGTTGCGTAATGCCGCTATTGCCGCCGATCAGGTGGATTACGTCAATGCCCACGGCACATCCACTCCGCTCGGCGATCTGGCGGAAACCAAGGCGGTGAAGCTGTGTTTCGGCGATCATGCCAGAAAACTGGTAGTGAACTCCACCAAATCCATGACCGGGCACCTGCTGGGCGCTGCCGGCGGCGTCGAGGCGGTATTTTCGGCTTTGAGCATCTATCATCAGGTTTCGCCGCCGACCATCAATCTTCACGA
>CALMWM010000003.1 GCA_937873435.1 uncultured Gallionellaceae bacterium | reverse complement strand
GGATTGTGTGGCAGCCAGTTGTGCCGCATCGCGGAATTCGGCATAGCCCTCGCCGTGCGCCACCACAATGGGCATACGGCTGCCTGCCATGCCGTCGAGGAATATCGACGGATTTTGCGCCACTTCCACCATCACGAAACGTGCTTCGAACTGCTCCGACTTGTTGCGCACGAAATGCGGCCAATGCTGTGCGCCGGGGATGATCTCGTGCAGATTGCTCATCATCTGGCAACCGTTACATACCCCCAAGGCAAAGGTATCGCTGCGCTGGAAGAAGGTTTCGAACTCGTCCCGAGCGCGCGGATTGAACAAAATCGACTTGGCCCAGCCCTCCCCCGCGCCCAGCACGTCGCCGTAGGAAAATCCGCCGCAAGCTGCCACGCCCTGAAAACCCGTAAGCGACACGCGCCCGGCGATAACATCGCTCATATGCACGTCCACCGCCTCAAAACCGGCGCGGTCGAATGCGGCAGCCATTTCCACCTGTCCGTTGACGCCCTGCTCGCGCAGAATAGCGGCGCGCGGACGCTTACCGGTCGCGATGAAGGGTGCAGCAACATCCTGCTGCGGATCAAAGCTCAACGTGGCATTCAGGCCGGGATCGACGGTATCGAGCACGCGGTCGTATTCCTGCTGTGCGCACAGGGGATTGTCGCGCAGGGACTGCATGTGTGCGGTAGTTTCCGACCAGGCACGTTGCAGTTCCACTCGCATCGCCGCAAAGACCTCGCGCCCGTTACGCAAAATGCCGAGGCGATCATCCTGGTTAAGCGTGCCGATCACATGCAATTCACCACGCAGGCCAGCATCGAAAAATGCCTTCATCACCGCTGATGTATCGCCGCGACGAACTTGCAACAGCGCGCCCAGCTCCTCGTTGAACAGTACACCGAAAATCCGCTCGGTGTAGCCTTCCTGCGGCATCACCGGCTCTTCGTCATTGGTTTCGGCATCGGCCGCGATGCGCTCGATGCACAGTTCGTCCATGTCAACCGTCACGCCGACATGTCCGGCAAACATCATCTCGCACAAAGTCGCGAACAGCCCGCCGTCAGATCGGTCATGGTAAGCGAGCAGCTTGCCCTCTGCGCTCAATTGCTGGATGGTCGCAAAAAACGCTTTCAACTTATCGGCACTGACCACGTCGGGCGCTTGATTACCGATCTGCTTGTACACTTGCGCCAGCGCCGAACCGCCCAAGCGATTGCGCCCGTGGCCGAGATCGATCAGGATCAGGTCGGTATCGCCGGCATCCGTGCGCAATTGCGGGGTTAAGGTGCGGCGCGCATCAGTGCAGGGCGCAAAGGCGGAAATAATCAACGATAGCGGCGCAGTAACGGACTTATTTACGGTTCCCACAGCGTTTTGGCTGAGACGCTCAGTCCAGACAGTTTTCATCGACATCGAATCCTTGCCGACCGGGATGCTGATACCCAATTGCGGACACAGTTCCATGCCCACCGCGCGCACCGTGTCATACAGCGCCGCGTCCTCGCCGGGATGGCCGGCAGCCGCCATCCAGTTGGCGGACAGCTTGATGTCGCCTAGGTCGCCGATTGCCGCCGCCGCGATATTGGTCAGCGCCTCGCCGATGGCCATGCGCCCGGACGCAGCGGGATTGATCAGCGCCAGCGGTGTGCGTTCGCCCATCGCGAAGGCTTCGCCACGATGCGTCGCGAAACCGGCCAGCGTCACCGCGACATCTGCCACCGGAATCTGCCACGGCCCGACGAACTGGTCGCGCGCAGTCATGCCGCCGACTGTGCGATCTCCAATGGCTATCAGGAATGTCTTGTCCGACACCGTCGGCAAACGCAGCACGCGGAACGCAGCCTCCTTGATGTCGATGCCGGCGACATCGAAAGGTGGCAGCGGCTTATTCAGCCGTCTCACATCGCGGGTCATTTTCGGCGGCTTGCCGAGCAGCACCGCCAATTCCATGTCGATCGGGCGATTATTGAAATGACTGTCTTCCAGCACCAACCGCTGTTCTGCGGTGGCTTCGCCGACCACCGCGTAGGGGCAGCGCTCGCGTTCGCAAATCGCGTCGAACAAGGCACAATCCTCGGCCTTGATCGCCAGCACATAGCGCTCTTGCGCCTCATTGCACCAGATTTGCATCGGCGACATGCCGGGTTCTTCGTTATGCACTTTGCGCAGGTTGAAAACCCCGCCGCACCCGGCATCGTTGACCAGTTCCGGCAACGCATTGGAAAGCCCGCCCGCACCGATGTCATGAATCGAGACGATGGGATTGGCATCGCCCAACTGCCAGCAACGGTCGATGACCTCCTGGCAGCGCCGCTCCATCTCGGGATTGCCGCGCTGCACCGAATCGAAATCCAGGTTTTCGGCATTCGCCCCGGTATCCATGCTGGAAGCCGCACCGCCGCCCAGGCCGATCAACATCGCCGGACCGCCGAGCTGGATGATCAGCGCACCCGGTGCGATCTTGTCTTTCATTGCATGACGCGCCGCGATGTTGCCGACCCCGCCCGCCAGCATGATCGGCTTGTGGTAACCACGCATCTCGCCCGCTGCTTCTTCCTCGAAGGTGCGGAAATAACCTGCCAGATTGGGACGGCCGAATTCGTTGTTGAACGCCGCCCCGCCGATAGGGCCTTCCAGCATGATCTGCAACGGCGAGGCAATCCGACCGGGTTTGCCATAGGTCTTTTGGCCTTCCCCAGCAGGGAAGGATACGTTTGCTCCCACTCCCGTTTTCGGGAGAGGGTTGGGGAGAGAGCCACAAACTTCCCACGGTTGCACAAAGCCGGGAATATTCAAATTGGACACGGAAAACCCGGTCAGCCCGGCCTTGGGCCGCGAACCGCGACCGGTCGCGCCTTCGTCGCGGATCTCCCCGCCCGAGCCGGTCGCCGCGCCGGGAAACGGCGAAATCGCGGTCGGGTGATTGTGGGTTTCCACCTTCATCAGGATGTGGGTTTCGTCCTCGGTGTAGCCGTAGCGTCCTTGCTCGCCGGGATAAAAACGTCCGACCTTGCCGCCTTCGATGATCGAGGAATTGTCGCTGTAGGCCACCACCGTGCCGCGCGGGCTGAGTTGGTGGGTGTTGCGGATCATCGCAAAGAGGGATTTGTCCTGCGCTTCGCCGTCGATAACCCAGTCGGCGTTAAAAATCTTGTGGCGGCAATGCTCGGAATTGGCTTGAGCGAACATCATCAGCTCGACATCGGTGGGATTGCGTCCGACGCGGGTGAAATTCTCCACCAGGTAGTCGATTTCGTCCGCCGACAGCGCCAGTCCCATGCTGCGGTTGGCTGCTTCCAGCGCGGCCTTGCCGCCGTTGATCACATCCACGCTATTCAGCGGCGCCGGTTCGCAGTGGCGGAAGAGTTTTTCCGCATCGTCCAGACTAGCCAGTACGGTTTCCGTCATACGGTCATGGATCAGCGGCAACAAGGCTTGCTTTTCCGCTGCCGACAACGCCGTACCCGTACGGGTTTTCAGAAAGAAAGCCACGCCGCGTTCCAGGCGCTTGATCGCTCCTAGCCCGCAATGCACGGCGATGTCGGTCGCCTTCGACGACCACGGCGAAATCGTACCG
>CALMWM010000002.1 GCA_937873435.1 uncultured Gallionellaceae bacterium | reverse complement strand
ATCGACACTGATCGGATCGAAAAAAAATCCATCCCGGCGTTCCACCTTGTTCGCGATGGTGATCAATTCTTCCAGTGTATGGCTCCCGTCACCCTCCACGCATGGCGGCACCCGCTTCACGGCAGCAACGAACTTTCCGGCAATCACCAATAAGCGATAGTCATCCCCCGCAAGAAAGCGCTCGACCACCACGCTGGATTGTGTCTCGGCGGCATGATGATAAGCATCCCGAACTTCCTCCACGCTCTGTAGATTGACCCTGACCCCCCTGCCCCGGTTTGCGCGCAAGGGTTTGACGATTACCGGGAAGCCGATTCGTTCCGCGGCACGAACCGCGCTTTCCTCGCTATTTGCCTGCGCCTGCTGTGCAACTGGAAGCCCACGCTCAAGCAGGAAAAAGTAGGTTAGGTTTTTTTCGGCGGCCACTTCCTTACCCAAATGAGATGTAGCCGCAGTGTAGCTAGCAATTGAAATCTGGGCGGCGGCACCTTGGCCTATCCTGACAAAGTGTCCGGGCATTCCGTAACCTGCATGATATGGCACGCCCAAACGTGCCGCGGCGGTTTGCCGGTCGTAAAAAAATAGGTGCCGCAGCCTGATCGTCAACGCCCCCGGCAAGTGCCGACAAAGCTTGTCAAGCACCTCTGGCTTTTCAATATCCAACGCAACCTGGGTCAGCGTCAAGGCAAACTCGACTACCCTATCCGCTGCTGAGGAATGCATTAACTCGAATGCCAGTTCGCAACGATTGTCCCCCAGTAGGTTCGTCTGGCTCCATTGCACGGGGTAGTGGTAGGCGCGCTGAAGCGAAATGGCGGCTTCACGAAATACGCCCTCGGGCGTATCCGAATGAATAACCGCATCATTCCCCAGTGCCGCTGCAAGCAACGCCTGAGCGCGTTCGCGAAAAGCATTGCCACGATGTTCTACAGGGGATGATTCAAAGGCCAGCACGACCCGAACGCATGGCCGCAACGCCATGATGTTGGGGCCGGAGTAAATGGCTTGCTGCACAAGTTTCAAGAACGGATTCCTTTGTTTACCGGAGCGCAAAGCCGGATGCCATTATTTGACCACATGAACCCGGTATATGCCATGCGTAGAGACAGGACAAAGCGCCTCCTTCGCGAATTTCAAACCCGGCGTATCCGCCCGAGACGAATTCACTAAATCGTAATCCTGCATATCGAGCATCAACTGATAGGTCAAAAACTGGTTCAACCCTTTGATATTGTGGTCTGAATAAGAGATGAACAAATTTGCCAGCCCCGACCGTATTTCACCGGCGAAACCGAATGAGCGGATTTTTCCATCCACCAGCACAACCTTGCCGAACAAATCCAGTTGGTCGAAATGCCCGCTGAATCTGATGCAGTTTTTGGTATACCGCTGATAGGAAATCTGCTCGTATTTGTCTTGCTGAATATTCGCCCAATCTCCCATCAAAGCCAGGCAATCATTTACATCCCGTTCCTCGAACGCCCTGACTTCCACGTCGTCCCTGGATACCATTTTATCGAGATTGCGACGCAAATTCCGGGTGTTTTTCCCCGCCAGAGAGCGGTATATCCTAGGGTCATAGATATATTCCCTGAATAGAATTGGAATGGCGCGC
>CALMWM010000001.1 GCA_937873435.1 uncultured Gallionellaceae bacterium | reverse complement strand
GGCGATGACCGCGACCTCCGGCCCCGGCTTGGCGCTGATGGGCGAAATGCTGGGTATGTCGTTCATGAGCGAAACCCCCTGCGTGATCGTCGACGTACAGCGCGGCGGCCCCTCCACCGGCCTGCCGACCAAGCACGAACAGTCCGACCTGTTCCTGGCAATCCACGGTTCCCACGGCGATAGCGGGCGCATCGTGCTGTCGGTGGAAGGCGTGTCCGACTGTATCGCGCTGACCGTGGAAGCCTTCAACCTGGCCGAAAAATACCAGTGCCCGGTATTGCTGCTGTCCGACGGTTCGCTGGCGTTTTCCACCCAGACCGTCGCCTACCCCGAGCCTTCCAGCTACAAGCTGGTGTCGCGCAAGCGCTGGGACGGCCAGGGAGAATACCGCCGCTACGCGATCACCGACGACCTCATTTCCCCGATGGCCGACCCCGGCACCCCCGGCGGAATGCACATCGCCACCGGTCTGGAACACGACGAAAGCGGCGCTCCCAACTACACCGCGGCCAACCACGAAGCCATGCAGGCCAAGCGCTTCCGCAAGCTCGACGCCGTGATCAATGATTTTCCGCCGGCGGAAGTCGACGGCGAAGGCGAGGCCGACCTCGGCATCATCGCCTGGGGCAGCACCATCGGCGTGGTCCGCGAAGCCATCGCGCGCCTGCGCGCCGAGGGCGTTTCGGTGAAGGGTTTTTATCCCAAGCTGTTGTGGCCGATGCCGGTCGAGCAGTTTGAAGCCTTCGGCGCCACCTGCCGCAAGGTCATGGTGGCCGAGGTGAATTTCCAGGGCCAGCTGGCCCACTTCATCCGTGCCGAAACCAACATTCGCCCGGTGTCCTACACCATATGCGGCGGGCTGCCCTTCACGCCCGCGATGATTGTCGGCAAAGTCAAGGAGATGCTGAAATGAGTTGCGCCCAGACCCATCTGCACAAGGTCGAACTTGAGACCAAGGACTACAAGACCGAAGCCAAACCGTTCTGGTGTCCGGGTTGCGGCGACCACGGCGTGCTGACCAGCATGTACCGGGCGCTGGCCGAAATCGGCGTCGATCCCAACTACCTGGTGAATATTTCCGGCATCGGCTGCTCCTCGCGCCTGCCGTATTTCGTTCGTTCCTACAAGATGCATACCCTGCACGGACGTGCGGGCCCGGTAGCGACCGGCGTGCAGCTGGCACGTCCCGACCTGGCGATCCTGGTCAACGGCGGCGACGGCGACGGCTTCTCGATCGGCGGCGGCCACATGCCCCACCTGGCGCGCAAGAACATCAACATGACCTACGTGCTGATGGACAACCGCATCTACGGCCTGACCAAGGGCCAGGTTTCGCCCACCTCGCAGCGCCAACTGAAGGCGTATACCACGCCTTACGGCGGCGTCGAGGAACCGATGGACCCGATCCTCTACATGCTCACCTACGGTGCGAGCTTCGTCGCCCAGACGCTGGCCACCAACGTGAAAATGACCGCGCAGCTGATCAAGGACGGCATGGAGCATCGCGGCTTCTCTTTCATCAGCGTGATGAGCCAGTGCCCCACCTTCAACATGATCGACGATGCAAAATCCTTCAAGGGTGCCGCCGATGAAGTGCCGGAGAGCCACGACGTCGGCGACATCGACGCCGCGATGCATGTGGTAAACATGGGACACAAGACCGGCCGCACCCCGGTAGGCCTGCTGTTCCGCCAGGAGCGCCCGACACTCGACGAGAGCATGGCCGCCTTGGTGCGTCAGGCCGGCGGCGGTCCGGATTACGATCTGCGCAAGATCATCGACCTGTCGCGCCCGTGACCTCGACACCCGCCGCGGCTACCGGCGACAGCCAGCCAGCCGTCAACCTGACCATCAACGGGATCGCGGTTGCCGCGCGCCCCGCCATGACGCTGGTCGAGGCCGCCTGGCACGGCGGCGTGCCGCGCGTGACCGGGGTCAGCTGCCTCGAAAGCGTGTGCGGCTCGTGCCGCGTGCTGCTGCGGCGCGGCAAGGAAGTGACGGTGGATCTCGCCTGCCAGACCTTCGTCGAAGAAGGCATCGAGGCGGTATTTTTGCCGCCGCAGGCAACCCCCAAGCATCACTACGAAATCAGCGAATTCACCGACAGCTGGAACAACCTGGCGCGCTTCCACGAAATTTTCCCGGAAGCCTCCCACTGCCGCCATTGCCACGGCTGCGTGCGTTCCTGCCCCAAGGGCATCGATGTCGAAAGCGCGATCAACCTGGCGGCTGCGGGACATTTCCGCGATGCCGGCGAAATGTTCCTCGAATGCGTGATGTGCGACCTGTGCGACAGCGCCTGCCCGGAGCAGATCGCACCGGCGCATGTAGGACTGTTTTGCCGCCGGGTCAGCGCCCATTTCCGCCTGCGCCCGCCCAACCTGATCCAGCGTCTGGAAGAGCAGCGCAAAGAACGTTTGCTGGGACAGGCGTCCCCCGACAGCCATGAGTAACGGCGGCACGCCCCTGGCGCAAGCCCGCGCCCTCTACCGAGTCGATAGCGAGCTCGCCGCGCCGCCCGAACTGGCCGACCCGGATACCCTGCTCAACGCCTTCCATCCCGACCACCTGCGCAGCAGCGTGGTCAAGCTGGCGGTGGGCGCCAATGCCGGCGAAAACTGCCAGCGCGAACTGGCGCAACAACTGCAAGCCGAGGCCTTCATCGACGAAGCCGACCTGGCCGGCGCGCCGGTAACCGATACCGACGTGCTGATCATCGGCGGCGGCGGCGCGGGTTGCGCTGCGGCGCTGGCGGCTGCCGGGCGCGGCGCCCGGGTGCTGCTGGTCACCAAGCTGCGCCTCGGCGACAGCAACACGGTGATGGCGGAAGGCGGCATCCAGGCCGCCATCGAGCCGGACGACTCGATCCAGCGCCATATCCAGGACACCCTGCGCGGCGGCCACCATGCCGGCGACCCGGAGCTGGTTTCGGCGATGGCGCAGGACGGCCCGGAAGTGATCCGCTGGCTGATCGAGGAGGGGATGCAGTTCGAACAGACCGCCAGCGGCGACCTGCATACCCGCAAGGCGGGCGGCATGAGCGCCGCGCGCATCATGCACTGCCGCGATTACACCGGGCTGGAAATGATGCGGGTGCTGCGCGAAGCGGTGATCCAGCACCGCGGCATCGAGGTCTGGGAACACAGCCCGGCGGTCGAGCTATTGTCCAACGAACGCGGCCAGAAATGCGTAGGCGCGGTATTCACCTCGCTGCTCGACGGTCGCTTCCGCATCGTCCGCACCCATTCGGTGATTCTCGCCACCGGCGGGCTGGGACGCCTGCACTTGAACAATTTCCCCACCTCCAACCATCTCGGCGCGACCGGCGACGGCCTGGTGCTGGCGTACCGCATCGGCGCGCAGCTGCGCGATCTCGATTCCTTCCAGTACCACCCTACCGGCCTGGTGCATCCGCCCTACCTGTCGGGCAAGCTGGTCACCGAAGGGGTGCGCGCCGCCGGCGCGCTGATGCTGAATGCCGCCGGCCAGCGTTTCGTCGACGAACTACTGCCGCGCGACATCGTGTGCGCGGCGATCCTGCGCGAATGCGCCGAGGGGCGCGGCATCCGCGTCGACGACGGGCGGGTCGGGGTATGGCTCGACACCCCGCGCCTGGAGCGCTCCCAGCCGGGAATGCTGGAACGCCAGTTTCCCAAGCTACTGGCGCGCACCCAGATGTCGGGCATCGACCCGCGCAGCGAACCGCTGCTGATCCACCCGACCCTGCACTACCAGAACGGCGGCGTGGTCATCGACGTCAACGGCGCCACCACCGTGCCCGGCCTCTTCGCGGTCGGCGAGCTGGCGGGCGGCATCCACGGACGCAACCGGATCATGGGCAACGCGCTGCTGGACATCATCAGCTTCGGACGACGGGCCGGCGTGGCGGCGATCTCCGAACACGACCGCGGGCCGAAAAAAGTCACCCTCGAACACGTCAACCAGGCGCGCCGCGCCCTGACCCTGGCCGGAATGCCGCTGACCCAGCGGGCGCCGCAAATCCTGCCGGACTACGCAGCGAAGGGCATATGGAACCGTTAACCAGCATCCTGCTTCACCCCGAGCGGCGCGTCGGCGCCGATATGGCGCGCTGGGCCGCTGCGGGCGGCGGCCAGGCCCTGGCGCGCGCCGCGCAAGACCCCGCCGGCGTGCGCGTAGCGATCCGCGAGGCGGATTTGCGCGGCATGGGCGGCAGCGGCTTCACAGTATGGCGCAAATGGGAGGCGGTGGCCGCCGAACTGCCTAAGCCGGATAAATACCTGATCGTCAACGGCAACGAGGACGAGCCGGGCACTTTCAAGGATCGTATGCTGCTGGAGGAAACCCCGCACCAGGTGATCGAAGGCGCGCTGGTGGCGGCCCTGGCGGTCGGCGCCAACCGTGTGGTGTTTTACGTCAACCCCGACCTCAAGCAATCGCTGGCGGCAGTCGACGCGGCAATCGCGCAATGGCACGCTTCGGAACGGCTCGCCCAGGCGTCGAAGGCGCTGGGCCGGACGCTGGAGTTGAGCTTGCGGCCGGCGTCGGGACATTACATCGGCGGCGAGGAAACCGCGGCAATCTCCTGGGTTGAAGGCGGCTTTCCGTTCCCGCGCGGCAAGCCCCCCTACCCGGCCCAGGCCGGCGTGCACGGCTGCCCGACCCTGATCAACAACGTGGAAACCCTGGCGCACGTGCCGCACATCGTCGTGCATGGCGCCGAGTGGTTCCGCAGCCTCGGCAAAGCCCCCGGCACCGGCACCAAGCTCTATTCGCTGAGCGGCGACGTGCTGCATCCGGGTGTCTACGAGCTACCGATGGGCACCACGCTGCGCGAACTGATCTTCGAACACGGCGGCGGCCTGCTCTCCGGCAAGCCGCTCAAGGCGGTGTTTACCGGTGGCCCTTCATGCAGCCTGCTGACCCCGGTCAATCTCGATGTCGGTCTGGATTTCGACTCGCTGCGCGCCTGCGGCGGCAGCCTGGGAACCGGAGCGATGATCGTGGTCTCCGAAGGCACCGGCATCGTCAAGCGCGTCGCCGAATACATGCGCTTCTTCGCCCATTCCTCGTGCGGCCAGTGCAATTCCTGCAAGGTCGGCACCGCCACCATGAGCCGCCTGCTGGATCGCATCGACACTGGGCGCGGCACCGCCGCCGACCTCGACACCCTGGAGAACCTCTGCGCACTGCTGCCCGGCAGCGGCCGCTGTCACCTGATCAGCGGTACCGTGCAACTGCTGGACAGCTCGTTCCGCCATTTCCACAACGAGTACCGCCAAGCGCTACGCTAACCATGCCCGCCGCCAACATCGCCCCCTATCAGGGCATAGCCCCGCAAATCGCCGCCTCCGCCTACATCCACCCTAGTGCCCAGATCATCGGCGACGTGGCGATCGGCGAACGGGCTTCGGTGTGGTGCAATACGGTGATCCGCGGCGACGTGAACCTGATCCGCATCGGCGACGACAGCAATATCCAGGATTTGTGCACCCTGCACGTCAGCCACCGCCGCCCGGAAAACCCCGAGGGCGGGCCGCTGCGTATCGGGGCGCGGGTCACGATAGGCCACAACGTGATCCTGCACGGCTGCGAAATCGGCGACGAATGCCTGATCGGGATGGGTTCCATCGTGATGGACAAGGCCGTACTGCAACCGCGCGTGCTGCTCGGTGCCGGCAGCCTGGTGCCGGAAGGCAAGGTGCTGCTGAGCGGCCACCTGTACCTGGGCCGTCCGGCCAAGCTGCTGCGCGCGCTGACCGAGGAAGAACTGGCGCATTTCGCCTATTCCGCCGCGCATTACGTCAAGCTGGCGGCAAACTACTCCTAGCCTGTGAATTGCATGGCAGGCACCGTCTGATGGGGCTTAATTATCGCTGCGGATGGGACGCCCGTCAGTAATAAAGGAAAGCGTGCGGTGCCCCTGTATGTCGGCGTGAACAGCCTCGACAACGGGAAGATTAGCTGGGGCGCTGGCTTCCCACGCAATGATGAAGTTTGCCCCCGAACCGCCCTCCGACTCCTTACGCTCGACGTATAGCTCAAACGTACCCATCGGCGGGATGGTTTTCGCGGCGGCGACGTACTCTTTCATGGGCTTGCCGGCGGTATCGAAATAGCGCGCGGAAAGAATGCGAATCGGGTTCTTCATATCCGTATTGCGGATGCTGACCAGCACGGAAACCTGGCTTTTCAGAGGGTAGCCCTTGGCGTTACGGTCGCCATGCCAGATATGGGAATAGATTGGCAGATACAGCGTTTGCCCTTTGGATAATTCCGGCTCAACCGCATTTGCCGTTGTCGCTGCGGCAAGAAGCATCGCCAGTATCAAGGATCGGAACTTGTTAGGTGATTTCATGCGCACCCTGGAAAAATAATTAACAGTTGCCAGTTTAGCATTACTGCGGGATTTACTCTCCCGCGACAATCGCTACAGGGCTTGCGCAGCGGCAGCCGCCCCTAGCCTTTATCAATTATTTTGATAAGATGCAAAGTAGAACCAGCTTGAAACAAAACCCCGTTGGTGACATATTTTGGCGTGTATATGGATAGCCTCATGCACGCTGCCAAGCCCGCTCGACGCCGATTCCGCCCAAC